>CAJYAI010000013.1 GCA_913064725.1 uncultured Alteromonadaceae bacterium
ACTTGCCTTTGACACTGTATATGCGGAAGGTCAAAGAAGATATGTTGAAAGTCTATCAGCATATGCAAGACAATTTTTAGATAAAATGAAAAAACCTAATGTTGATCTTATTGAAGGACTTAGCCCAGCTATATCTATAGAACAGAAAAATACATCAAAGAATCCTAGATCAAAATCCATAAAGCTGACCAGCCAGATCTTGTCGGCCACTTCACGCACCCCTACGACTTGGCCACTGAATACGATACTTAGGTTGATCTTGCGGTGACCCATGCAAATGCGTCCGCATTTGGTGACCTTTACGGCTTTGTCGTGAAACGGGTATTGAGGCTCTTCTGCTGGCCGGTATGCCCGAACTGAAGGTGTAAAGACTTCTGCAGGGTATTGCCCGCCGAGTGCTTGATGCGGTCTCTCGTTGTTGTAAACCTCTATGAATTTGTCGAAGCGGTCTTGCTGCTGCAAGAAATTGAAGGAGGCGGGCTTCGTCGCCTCCTTCTTCAGTGTCAGATGCATACGCTCATGACGGCCGTTCTGCTCGGGGTGACCTGGCTTGATGCGCTCAATGTTAATGCCGAGCTTGAGCCACCAGATCGACAGCCGACTCAATCCAAAGAGTGCGTTGGGCGAGGCAAATGGGATACCGTTGTCGGTCCGGATGGCTTGCGGCAAACCAAACTCCTTGAAGGCGTGTTCGAAGACATTGAAAGCCAATGCCGACTTGGTGGAATCAAGGCCTTCACAGGCTAGGAGATATCGGGAGCGATAGTCAGTGATCGTTAGTGGATAACAGTACTGACGGTTACCCAGCAGGAACTCACCCTTGTAGTCCGCGCACCACAGGCCGTTTGGCACAGTAGCTTCACTCAGCGCTGTGCCTTGCGCTTTACGGCGCCGGCGCTTCTGACGCGTTACCAAACCATTGCGATCGAGAATGGCGTGCACCGTGCTCTTGGCCGGTGGGTTCACCATGGGAAATTGCTTGATTAGCTTCTCTCGGATCTTGGGGGCACCCCAGGACGGGTACTCTCGCTTGATCGCGAGAATCGCTCGCTCGATCTGAAACGGCAGTTTATTGGCATGCCTATAGGGCCTGCGGCTGCGATCCTCAAGGCCCTTGGGGCCCAGCTCTTTGTATCGATTGTAGATCTTGTAGCCCGTGGGTCTGGAGATCCCAAACTCTTTGCAAAGGGCTGACATCTGCTCGCCGTCGAGAAGACGAGCTACGAATCTAAGTCGTTCATCCATCGGTTTACACTCCTTCCACGGCATCGGGAGTCCTCCTCCAAATGCCTTAATGTGTAAACCATGTCTCCGGTATATTGTGTAAGCTATCTCTCGATACTCACATTATCTTACCTAAGTCATTTACGACTGACATGTCGTCATGGTGTGAGGTGACTCCAGCCTAAAGTTGTACTCCTAAATTTCCTGAGTTGTCATAGTCTGTTCCATAGTTTTACTACCTAAGGATCACGTTTATACGTCTATGCATCAGGCGGGATGAGCCCAGGAAGCTAGAGTTGAGTGAATTTGCGGTTAACCGATGAAGTCCCTTCCTCCTTTCCACATCAATCTGCCACAGGCTTGGTTAAGTAGGGGGGTGTCGGCACAGCCGTTGAAGAAGGGCGCTTGCGCGCCCATAGGTGTGAGCTTAGCTGGCTGGATATACCTGCTTGCACATCTCGAAGGTGTCCATTTCAACAGACTCGACGGTGCTTGCTAGTTTTGCCGCGGCCGCTTGGTTCCAAGACGGCTGCCCCATTAATTCCAAACTCAACTTTCCTGCCGCTTCGGCAGTGACACCAAAAATACGCACATCTAAGAGGTTGGCTGAAGTTTCTCCTTTTCCAAGAGGAAGAAACACGCCAATTTCAACGTTGTGTCCATTAGCCTGCCAGCCCTTCTCTAGCTCTGTAGCTGCCTCGATGTACTTTGGCACGTCATTGACAACTAACTGAAATCGACGCTCGAATCCCGAAGGCAAGGTAAACGGTTTCAATATCGCGTACATCTCAGCCGATACGATACTGCGCATACTATCCATCTCTGGATTTGGTGGGCCCATGGCAAAAGCTGCAGCTGATTTATAGGCGTCGGCAGGGGTATCGTAGATGGTAAATGCAAAGGCTTGGTTGGGATATTTATGGCCCGTCAATGTGACGCAGGTGCCACCTGATACGGCACCAAATGACTCGAATATTTGGGGATTATTGGCGAGATACTCGGTGTAACCCGTGGGGTCGTCAGTTTGAACATTGATGACGTTCACGACTGGATTTGCGAGAGCGTAAGTGGAAGCGATGGATCCAAGAAACAGCGACGCTATTGAGTTTTTCACGTTCATTTTTTTCTCCTTTTCAGGGTTTGGCGCAACAGTTCAAAACTATGAATCTGCCGCGCTGCTAAAATAGAAAACGCTAGTCTTCGTTGAGGCTGATGGCGGTTATTTCCATGTACGAGCGCACAATGCTGACTGCATCAGCTACTTCGGCGCTGTAAGCTTGCCACTCCGATGTCTTAGGGAATTCATCCAAGAACGTTAGTGCCTCGACGGGCGAGTCGAAAGCAACCCAAATTTCGTGAGTCATGGTTCCAAGATTGCCCAGGTAGTATGTTTGCAGTCCGTATGCTTTCCCGCCCCATGGTTTGTCGGCCAGTTCTGCCGCCATCTTCGTCCACGCGGGAACGAAGGTAGCAGGGTCGCTCACGTTTATGCTGTATCGCAGTGATACTCTGGTGCCCCGAGGGTCACCTTTCGCGATGGTGTGCGTTGTCAATGTTTGGTACTGAGGCTCGTTTCCTGCCTCTCTACCCGACGCTAAAAACTCAGCCATAGCTGGCGAGGTGGCAAACGTTTGTCCTGCCTTCACGTATTCAGCGGCGTCTTTAAAGTAAAAACGCATAACATGAGTGGCTTCATCCCAACCGTTGTGTGCCATTGAGTAGAGCGCGGCCTCGAATTTCTTCTCGGCTATTTCGGGTGCAGACATCAGGTTGTCGTATGCCCGAACGCAGTCGGGTTCAACCGAACAGGTAAAATAGAAATTTGCCTGAAACTTCGACCAATTTGGTTCACTGGCGTGAGTGGAGAGTGTGAGTACTGAAAGGCTAAGTAATATTGCTTGTGCTACGTATTTCATTTTAGTCCCCTACGTTTTTAAGTTGTTTCATTGCTTCGGGTATTCGGTGAAAGGTCATGTATCGATAGAAATGTTTAATTACCCGCCGCCCATCCTAATTCCCACTGTATGACTCCTTGATGACGACGTGTCGTAAAAAAAATTGCAGCACTGTCGTTCTGTTCTAAGCTGCTATCAATAGTTTTTGACAGGGAGAACGACCGTGGAATTCATAAATTGTGTCAGAGTCAGGGTCAAAGACGATCAAGTGGACCAGTTTGTAGCCTTGAACCAAGACTTTAAGAAGGGCGTGGGCCAGTCGAAGTCGTATTTAGTAAATACAGGTAACCGTACGTTTTGTTGGGTCGGCGTTTGGGATTCTGAGCAGGCTTTGGTGGAAGCGCGTGATGAAATGATTAGCAATCTAGATAGTGTTCGTCATTGCTTGGAAGACTTGGGGAATGGGCTAGGTGTAACGGACCCAGTCTCTGGACTGGTGACGTTAAGTATTGATTAGCAAGAATGTGTTAGCTCAAACTTGGGACAAAGCGTAAGCGCGGGGCAAACTACTTAATTATTTAGTTGCGATAAAAAAAGCGCCACGTGTGGCGCTTGCATAACTGTGCTGTTTAGATGTGATCAATCAGATTTTTTCATCCAAACACCTGCCATTTGGAAGATGATTATAGACAGAACGAATACGAGGTTGACGATGTTTGGCACCGTTGCGTCGAAGTCGGCAATCCGCTGAGCCGCTTCGGATATTTCAATAGTCTTGGCTGCCTCTGAGAAGCCCATCGAAAAATCGCTGAGAAGTGAAATCTGCTGCGATAGTGTGCCGAACAAATAGAACGCCACACATAGGCAATATGCAGATGTCAGTATCTTAGCAATTATCGGTGCATTGCCCGCTTCAAAGATGTTGTTAGACATCCTGAAACCAAGCCATACCGCGACTATGCCGCCTAAAAAGTAGATTGCGTTGCTGGTGAAGAATGCGGCCATTAATGTCCATGCTTCATACTCAGTCATCATTACCTCCAGTTATTAGTGTTATTCAGTCAGTAGTGTTATTTCGGTTAGTGTTTTGGTAACTGCGCTATGCGCACCCTCAAGCTAATACACAAACCGAGACTCCGCGAATTTTTCTTAATGCTTGGCTCGATACGCGAGGCAGTACATTATTTAACAACGTATCGTAATGACTTGGGGAGTGTGGTTTTGATGCCTAATGTATTCACCTTGCTTTGTTTTCTGCTGGTGTCGCTTACAGGGTGCGTCATATCTATCGGTATTGAGCGTGACGAGGAGGCATCGAGTTCGGTATCGACAGTGGATAAGCGGGTCGTACCCGAGGTTTTAAAGATACAAGATAATGTCGAGCGTACGATGCTCAATTATTCGCCTAACGATGAGCTGGGTATCGTCAAGATGGTCGCTCCCATTGGTTGGACCGAGCCTGTCAGATCAATCGGATTCGATATCCGGGGAATCATTATCAGTGGGACGTTAGGTCTTGAGTTTGAAAATGAAACCTTGAAGTTCGACGCGAATGACGGCTTCTTTATTCCCAGGAACACAAAAGTACGAATTCATAATGCCGGTGAAGGAGAATTGCATATGGTTGAGGTGTTTACACCCAACTACAAGCCGAATCTCGTGACAGACTTTGAGGGTTTCTGACGAAGAAGACCGTTAACCCCGTGATGTCGATTTGATAACGACGGGCGCTTAGTCCGCACGCTCCCCTATGGACAGCGTTCTAGCGCCTTGGCGACCTATCAGAGGGTTGGGAATGTCTGGGCATTAAAAAGAGCGCTACCCAGCCAATCGGACCCAACAGGAGCCCTAGTAAAGCCCCCATCCGTGGGCGCTTAACGATTAATCCGAGTGCACAACCGACCGTGCCGCTTGCCAGCGTTAGAAATACGACAATCCCCATAAGCAGTAACTTCTGACTTTAAATATCCGTTTTCTTGCCCCAGATGTGGACGGTCACGCCGTTATCAAACCCACCCTCGAGGATGTCTTTCGTTGCCTCGTGAATACCTGTTTCAACCCGCCAGGCGAGATACGTCTGTTGATGCGCAAGAGTTTCCCACTCTTCAACTAAGGTGATAGTTGAGTTTTCCTCATCTTCGTAGGTATCCACCTTGATGCAGCCATCAAACGCGCGCGTGTCTCCCAGTACCGCTCTGAACATATCGCCCAATGCCCCAAATTGTCCTTCTGCGGCTTTAAAATTTAACACTACTAATTCGGCCATATTGCTCCCTCCTGCGATGTTTACGGCGTCACGAATACGTGGCTAGTTACAGAGCGACGTTAATGGGTGTCGCGCGTTGAGTAAAGTGACTAAGTCCGCGCAATGGCACTGACTGATAACAGCAGACATTCAGCGGTGCAGCCATTGAGTGATCTTACTTGATAGATGGAGCGGGTAACTTGCTAAAGACTTAGAAGAAGGCTGCGTAATTTTTTTAGCAGAATCGGCGCCTCTGTCTAAACTGGTTGTTAGGACAACCCAATTTAAATAACTAGGAGTAGGTCATGTCAGAAATCGAATTATTAACGTCCATGCAGTCTAATCGAGCCATCTTCGTCAACTATGTATTGGTACAGACATTGATGGCAGCAGTGATTGTCTATGTGGCTTATATGTTTAGAACATTACCCACCGTAGTAAAAGCGGCGGCTATGGTGGGGTCTGTCATCAGTATCTTATTGGTAACGTTCTTTGCTACCGGCACCCAAACAGTATTTTATGCCTCAGCGACTACCATGAGTGAAATGGCCGGGAATGGCTCCGAGGTGGCGACTTCCTTCATGAACAGCGTTGGGCTTCCCGTCGGTGATCCCGTATCTCAACCCGGGTGGATGACCATTCTTTCCGTGATTCAAGTCATCATTAATTTGGTCGTGACAATTTATATCTTTCTATTGGCCAAATGGGGCGACGAGTAAGGATAGATGGCTCCTGCATGCGACGTGCGGGAGTCTCTTTAACCTGCCTCTAAAAAGTCTGTTACCCATCTCAAAAAACCATTCACCGGAGAAGTTATTATGAAACGCATCACGCTTTTTTTACTGACAGCCCTCACACCCCTAGTGGTAAACGCTGATAATCATGCAGAGAAAAGTCAGGCGCCACTACCGATGGCTATTTTCTCGACGTATGAAATTCCCGGAGGTGGTTCTCCGTCCGCCATTCAGGCCGCATTGACTGAGTATCTAAAGGCAGAGGAAGCGGCGGGCTACGACGACTGTACGATGTACCAGCATCAGTTCGGTGCACAACGCGGGTTCTATACATCGTGTGTGTTTAAGGACCTCGATCACTTTGCTGAAATCGTCGATGGCGGGCCACAGCCCGTTGTTGCCGAGGATGACACACAGTTATTTGGCGCACACTCAGATCATATCGTTAGCATGACATCGCGTGGCATGACGGAGCGGCCCAAGCACATCTTGTTTGCTACAACGACATTCTCGCCGACTATGACCTATTCCGAGATGGTCAAAAGTGCAGATCTATACTACGGCGTTTACGAAGAGGCTTTCGCTCGTTGTAACCGTTACGAGCATGCTTGGGGTCCCGAGATGGCTTTTTACATCACATGCGGCTTTGATAATTATGCCGCCTTCAGTAAGTCGGTCAAAAAGTTGATGCCGCTCTTTCAGGCGAAGTTATACGATGCGGCGCTAGGCATTCGGACACACTCTGATGACTTGCTCATAAAAGTGATGGATTGATCTTACGGGCACCTGGTTCTGGTCACGTACTCTGGCGAGAACCAGGTGCTTCTGTTGCGACGACATGTGATCTGTCTAAGTCTCTGCCCTGCAGTAAAGAGTGCCCGAGGTGTTATTTGGCAGCTCCGTTTTCGTCTGTTGAATGTCTGGTAGCGAAGTAATCTAAATACCCATGTCTGCGGTGATCTAGCAGACCTTCTTGAAGATTCTTTTTCTGCCGTCCTCTGCCCGCACAGCCGATGTCAGTGGTGTCTTGCTCGCCTTTTACTTCGCTCATTGAGCGGTGCTATCTCGTCTCTGTTAGCAGACTTTTCATATCTTAAAATCGATGGGTATTAGCTTTGCCGGTATTGGCTTTATTACATAAGTGCGATTCCGTTTATTCAACCGGGGCATTTAGACCCTACGCTGCATCGAAACAGCTGTTGATGAACCTTATATACGCCTCATTCACTCAGTAATCGGTTTCGACGTGTAAAAAAAATAGAAGAGTGAGGAGTAGGTGCTATGTTTTAGATGGCGTTTCTCATAATGGTGGAACGACGTTTGACAATCCGATAGTTAAAAAAGGGGAAAATATGTTGACTCGATATGTGACGGCATTCGCAGCAGGACTGACATTAGTTGCGGCATCGATGAGCGTGCACGCCGATGGGCATGGACATAGCATGTCCCACACGGACATCGCCAAGGCTTGGATGAGCGCAGGTCAAAATGGTGGTAAGGAAGCATCATTGAAGATGCTAAAAGAGCACATGGCCGAGGATGGGGTGGTTTTTCGACCCCGCTATGTCGGTCTGGGCTTTACTCACGATGGCTACCAGACAGGCTCTATGATCGTAAATGAGGTGATTGAGGGCAGTCCCGCTGATGGCACGCTGGAAGTGGGCGACCAGTTTATATCTGTAAAAGGTGTGGCCGTCACGGCCGATAATATGGATCGGTTGAGTTTTCGCGGTAAGCCCGGCGAGAAGATTGATGCAGTGATAAAGCGCGGCGATAAAGAGATGCCTATATCACTGGCTCGAGGAAAGATTAGCTACACAATCTCTAAAGCCGACATGGTCGAGTGGATGGAGGGTGCTGACGGTGACGACTGGGGCGATGAGAAGTTCACATTGCACGAGGCCGTTGGCGATGGCAACGTTGTTTATGTTTGGACGGAGATCATGAATACCGATGATACAACAGGCCTACCTGTTGAAACGCACGTCGTGACGCGCTTCCTCTTCAACGACGACGGGAAAGTGGCAGCGATTGCCAATTTGCGCGAGGACCGATTTATGTTGGAACAAAGCGGTTTCAGTATCACACGCTAATGCTATTTTGGGTCGTTCAAAGCGGGGGCAACGGCCCCCTTTTTTGACTCTGGTTATCTTTACGAGTGGATAGTAGACAGCGTGTTATCCGTCAATTTGCCAGGAGTCTATTGCGTCATTGTATTCCTTTTTTAGAAACGACTGGATGACTCAGAACCCGGTGATGCTTTAGAGCTGTGGTTGACCTCCTCACAGTGCGTGATCGTGCCGTGACGCGATAGGGTGTACCTGATCAGAGGTATGAAAACGCCGATGACCTTGTCATTCGGCGTTACAGTGGAAGGAAGGCAGCAGACGTGATTTATCAGTTTGTTCGGTCCGGCTGTCGTACGTCAGAAAACACATCGAAACACGTGGCCGCGCCATAATCAGGGGACACTTAGCCAAGCTTTGCGATAACAGCGCCGAATAGATCTTCATCGCTGGGCAGCGTCTTTGCTTGTGCAAGCGGTTTTGATACCCAGGTGATGTTGACCAGGTGTTTCCAATTGATATTTTCGTTCGTTGAGTTTCCTCCCCAACTACCGCACCCCAGGGAGAATGTTTGGCGCATGCCGTTCCACAGATTCCCGCTGTTTGAAGGAGCTTGCGGTTGATTCACCATGACTCGAGAGGTCTTGGTACCGCTGGCTAAGGTAATAATATTGTCATCGCTGGTTGAATAGATGCCGCAAGAGTGTCCCATCCCTTGGTACTCTTGAATGGCATTGGTCAGCGCCACTGCCTCGTTAATGTCGGTGACTTTGTAAAACGCCATAACCGCTGAGAGCTTTTCACCTGAGAACGGATAGTCCGGCCCGACACCATCGTAAGGCACAATGATAAATGCCCGGTCCTCGGGAATAGAAAATCCTGCCATGCTAGCCAGCACTTGCGGTTGTTTTACAACCGCGGCCGTATTCAAGGCGCCGTCCTGCCACAGTACGGCAGCAATCTTGTCAGCCTCGTCTTTGGAGGCGATGTGGCCACCCTCAGCGACAAGATGATCAAGTAATGCGTTGTAAACACTCTCAACAACGATGACTGCATTATCGGCTGAGCATGATGCGGCTAGGTCGAGTGTTTTTGAAAGCTTAATTTTCTGTGCGGCGTCAATCAGATCTGCAGTCTCGTCAACAGTGATGACTGCGTTGCCGGCACCGACGCCCAGTGCTGGCGTTCCACTCGAATAAGCAGCCTTGACCATCCCTGGACCGCCGGTGGCGAGAATGAAGTCACACTGCTTCATGAGCTCTTCCGTTTTCCCAAGCGATGGCTGAGCCATGGTCTGTACTAGGTCCGCAGGGGCACCCATTTTTACGAGTGAATCGCGCATCTTGTTAACAATTGTCATGTTAATGAACTTGGCGCGCGGGTGCGGCGCTATGATGATGGCGTTTCTTCCTTTTACTGCATTGATGGCTTTGATGACGGGCGTTGCCTCGGGATTTGTAGAGGGTGACAGGGCACCTATAACACCGATTGGTTTACAAATTTTCACAATATTGCGTTCGACATCTTCCTCTATAACACCCACCGATTTATCGGGAAGAATGTCCATTAGTGCCGCTCGGGTCTTCACCGATATCTTCGCAAATTTGCCGTTGTAATCACCAAGTTGGGTTTCGTCTAGCGTTTGCTGGGCCAGTTCTTCGGCGACGCCTGGTTGGGCGCAAGACCACACCATTGCCCTTATGAGTTCGTCGACCTGATCCTGTGTGTAGTTGGCGATACTGGCTTGAGCCACCCTAGCTCGCTCGATCAGTGCAGTGACTTCAGTCACTTCCTCTGCCAATGCCACTGTATCTGCTGCACTCATGTCCGTTCTCTCCTTTCCTTATCATTGAAATGATACGTGCTGATGCACTCGGACGCGATGCTCTGTGAACTAATGTGTGCGTTTTCAGTGCTAATTTTTACAGCTATTGTTTATGTCAGACCACGTGTTTTCAGTGAAGATCCGTTGGGCGTGCGACGACCCTCCTGATACACCCAGAGCAGTCAGCTGCGCTGGCAGGTCTAAATGTGGCCTGTAGTCATGTGTATCAGCGGTAATCTATGGTTTGATGAGTCCATCGTTTTTTTTGCGCCTTACCCGCTAGGAACCCACCCATGCGAACACTACTGATAACGAGTTTGTTAATCGCACTGCCAGTCTACGCTGACGATACCGCATCGATTGACGCAATCGTTGCGGCATACTATGACGTTGTCTCCGGCCCTGAGGGCTTTGTTTATGATTCTGAGCGCGACGCTGCACTGCATGCGGAAGATGCGCTGATCACCAAGGTTTTCCCCGATGGTCGCTTTCAACGTCACGATCTCAAGACAGAGCAAGCGACAATCACTGTACCCTATGAGCAGTCGTTCTTTGAATATGAGGTAGGACGACGCGTCGAGCGCTATGGCAGCATCGCTCATGTTTGGAGCGAATTTGAAATGCGAGCATCGCCGGACGACGACCCCTACAGCAGCGGAATCAATAGTATCTCGCTGTACTTTAAGGACGATCGGTGGTGGATTTCATCCTGGTCAACGCAGTACCGGGATCCCGCTGGCGAGCCGCCGCAAACGCGCAATCCGAAAAAACTCAGTGACCTGGATACCGAGCAGTTTTCAGACGTGGTAAAAAATATCGTGCGCGATACGCTTCAAGCCTGCGAGGTTCAGGGTGGTATGGAGGGGCGAGCGAAAATGAATCTGGCCGTGGTTGGTGAAGTTCAAGCAAAGTTGGTCTGTCGAGAGGATTGAATAGCGATGCCACACATGCGGTTAAGTGGGAGCTTCTCCCTTGGTCCGAATAAAGGCGGTGTAGACAATGATTGTTGCTGACGACAATGGATGTGCTCGTATCGGAGGGATTGAGCTAGAGGCCGTAGCTCGAGAGTTTGGTACGCCAGTATTCGTATTTTCGGGGGATGCAATTCGGCAGCGGGTTGAGGATTTTAGATCGGCATTTGAAGCTGAATGGCGACACTTTGAACTGATGCCGTCGCTTAAAGCCTGTCCCATTTTAGGTGTTCGGGCGCTGTTAACGGAGTTGGGTTGCGGTTGTGATGTGTTTGGGCCCGGAGAGTTTGAGGGTGCGCTACGGGCTGGTGTACCGCCCGATCGTATATCTGTAAATGGGTCGATTAAAGACGAGTCGATTATTAGAAAAGCGATCGAGATTGGGGCTAGGATCGTTATTGATAGCCCTCGTGAGGCATCGCTGATCAACGATATCGCAATGACAATGTCTAAGACGGTAGATGTCTTACTTCGTCTGAAACCGGATCTGGGGGATTTTTCTGCGACTTCGGACTTTGCTCCTGATGTGCTCATCGCGGAGCTGAGTCAGCGCATAAAGTACGGCATTCCCAATAGTGAATTGGAGGATATTGTTGGGTTGTGGCCGTCTCTCACAGCGTTGAGATTAATCGGATTTCACTCGCATATCGGACGTCATAGTAAGCAGCTAGACTTATGGATGGCTTGGGCGGCGGCAGTCAGCGCGAAAGTGATGACCCTGGAGAGCTTGTTGGCGGATATCAAAAATCCTGTGATTAATGTCGGTGGCGGATTTGCCAGTCAGTTGGATGCAGATCTGGATGTAGTAAACCGCAGTGGCGATACGCCACCTTTAACTGAATTAGCAAAGACGCTCGGTCAGGCGCTACGCAGTGGCTTAGCATCATCGTCGCGACACTGGTCAGATTGGATTTTGGAGTTAGAACCAGGGCGCGGCCTGCACAGTGATGCCGGCTTGCAATTAACCACGGTGAGAAATGTAAAAAGAGAAACGATAGGCCAAACACGTCAATGGGCAGAGGTCGACACGTCGGAGGTCTTCTTGGACCTCCACGGTGTGCCAGACGACTGTCCTCTACAGTTTAGTTGTGTCAGCAAAAAAACGGCAGGGTCGCTTGAGTGTTATGACGTTGTCGGTCTGACCTGTAATGCAGAGATGCTGTCACTCGATACACTTCTACCGGCGCTCACTGTTGATGATGTATTGGCTATTTATCCAACCGGGGCCTATTTGGAGCCTATGGCGGCCAATTTCAATGCTCTGCCAAGGCCTGGCTCAGTTCTTATCGATCAGGGGGAAGTAAAGTTGATTAAGCGTCATGAAACAGTTGAGGACGTGTTTGCGCGTGACATCATTTAACAGGTTGGCACTCACAGGAGGAACTCGCACATGTCATCACTCGCACCAGTAAAGATACGCGGCGTTCATCATATCGCAATGTCGGTACCTAGCTTGGCGGACGCGATAGCATTCTACCGCGCAGCCTTTGGGTTCCAGATCGTGGATCACGAACATTTGGGACCTAGCGACGCCGGGGACCGAGTTACACGCATGAAGGATGTGGACTGTACGGTTGCGATGCTGCACGCGGGCAATCTGTTCATTGAACTGTTTGAGTTCCACAGCCCCAACCCGGCGCTCATCGATCGGCGCATGTGTGATTATGGCATCACGCATCTTTCATTTGAGGTGGACGATGTGCAGGTCTCGTTTGAGGCGCTTAAAGCACATGGTGTCGAGTGGCACACGAACCCAATCGACGCAGGTGATGGCTATCTGATGACCTACGGCAGAGATCCATTTGGAAATGTGATTGAAATTCAGCAAGTGCCAAACGAGCGTGCATACGCGTTTGGTCAACTGCGGGGTGAGTGAGCGGCTCGCGTAAAAAATAAAATAGTTGAGCCCACAATCATGCCCGAAATTGATACCCAGATCACCGCGTCCATCGAAAGATTGACTGCTAGTATGCCGGCGAGAATTGGACCGAGCGCGGTACCGACCGACTGACTGCCGGGCGCTAGAATTTCTGCTCCACTACCATCACTAATTTCGGCAACAGCACCGTAAACGTAGCCTATTCCGAAGTTCCATGCGATTTGGTGCATCAGAAAGGCCAAGGCAAAAAAGATCGGCGCCTGGGACTGCACCAAAGCAAGGAGGCTTGCAGTCGCGGCTACAGTCGCAAGCACGACAGGCAAGGTTCTTCCCCAGCGCAGATTGAGGGTCCCGGCGAGCAGCGAACCCGTCATACTGAGTGGCAGAATAATAGCGAGCATAAGTCCGGTTTCTTCGAGGGAGAAAAGACGGGCACTGCCTATGGCCTCGATGAAGGCCCAGATGGCTGAGAGCCCGAGTTGATAACAAACAAGCGCGATCAGTAACCAGCCGAGGAGTGCATAGGAGTGAGCCTTCCCCGAGGGCGATCTTGGCGTCGCAGAGGGTTCGATCAGCAAGATCAACGGCAGTACACAAAGGATTACGACACTTAGACAGAATAAAACCGTTGGAATATCGGTCGCTGCTAGGATTTTTGGCAAAAACCATAAAAGTGCTGCGCTAAAGCTTATTTGCGTAATCACACTGATTGCGATGGCGCGATCTGGGTAGCGCGTTCGACACAAGAAAGCGGTGCCTAGCGAGAACGCTATGCCATGACCAAGCAATCCGGATACGACCCTAATCCAAAATACCTCAAGAAAATTATCGGCAAAAATGAGGGCGAGATACCCCATCGTCATCGTGATTGCCGCGATTTTTACCAGGCGTGCAAAGGCAAAACGCTTCGCCCACCAAACGCCTGAAAAACTGGCAATGACAATGCCTAAAATATCCGCGGCTGCAAGAAGTCCTAGCTGATCTGGTTTGAGGCTAAATTCACTGCCTAGCGCCCCCAGAAAAAAGGGTTGGATGGCAAAGGGCATTGCGCCCAGAACAGCCAAAGCCCAGCAACCCAGAAGATGTTTCTGGGTATCTCGCTCTGAATACGACGCGGATGGTTGCATCAGCCTAGCTTGGTAAACCGCTTGCTGTAGGCGATTGGAAGACCTCTGGATGAGCCGACTCGAGTTGCGCTGCAATATGGATTAAATCGGATTCGTGACGCCAGGGTGCCATGAGTTGGATGCCGATGGGGCAGTCGTTTCGATCTATACCTGCGGGAAGCGACAAGGCGGGTAACCCCATGTGATTAGCCGGTATCGTGTAGCAGGCTGCATCAAACAGGTCGTCAAACCAGCTGTCGAAAGCTTGCTCTGAGTCCATTCGATAAGACGAATCTAACCGAGGACATGTAATCGGTGTAACGGGCGAGAGTAGCAAATCGCAAGGACCGCTTTGCCAGAAATCACCCCAGCGCCGCATTAAGCCCTCGGTGGTCAGCTGGGCGTCAAAGAGATCATCCACACTATAGCGATCAGCAAGTGCCAAATGGTTGCGGAGCTGCCAAGACGAATTTTCATCGGTTAACTCACTGTCGGCTTGACTGACTTGGTGCATGAGCTCTCGACTGATGGGAAGAAGCCACTCGGCTACCGAAAATGACGTTCTCAAGGCATCGAAGTCACATATTTGGTCTGCACGAATGTCGACGATGGTATGGCCGAGCGCGCTGAGGTTGTCGCAGGTGTGTTCGACAGCTCTAATTATGTCGGAGTCTGCTTTTAGAGACGTCCCCCAAGTGTCTAAACTAACGCCCACCCGAAATTTTCTCGGTCGTGACCGAAGTTCTCGCTGAAGAACGGGTGGCGGGTGTGGTGGCATGAAACTGCCACCCAAATGGCGATGTACAGCTAATACCTCGGAGACGGCCGCGCAGTCTCGCACGCTTCTTACGAGAGCTCCCTCAACCGCACCAGCCAAAATTGATTCATTAAGCCCTCGTGGTAAGGGGTTCATGCCGCGGGTCACTTTTAACCCAACAAGGCCTGTCCAGGCTGCGGGAAAGCGAATGGACCCGGCGCCATCGGATGCCGAACAGATGGGCGTAATACCACCAGACACGGCGGCAGACGAGCCGCCAGAAGATCCTCCCGGGGTATGCTCGAGATTAAAAGGGCTCCGCGTATCGCCTTGGGGAAGACTGTGCGTAATAAGTGTCATGCCGTTCTCCGGTACGGCAGTTCTACCGCAGACAATAAAACCCGCCTCTCGAAAGTTTTCTATGAGTGGATCATCTTCTTGCGCTAAGTCCATTGTCTTAAAGCCAAGACCAATCTGCTGGTTCCTGCCTGCCACCCGCGATCCCATATCCTTGATGAGGATGGGCACGCCAAAAAAGGGACCATCCGGATTAGCACCACTTTTATGTGGTTCTGCCACCGCATCATCAAATAGTTCTACCACGGCGTTAAGACGAGGATTTTGCAATGCTACGGCCTCGGCGAACTGTGACATGACTTCCGGCAGGGTCACATCTTTGTCCCTAATGGTAAGTGCTAAGGAGGTCGCATCCATGCGCCCCCAAGTATTCCAATCAAACGGGTGGTTTGCCATTTTAGGCCTTCGCAATTTCTGATAATCCCAACTGAGGCTACCACTAATAAGCGTTTTAGCCAGCCACCATGGACATCAGCCATGAAAGTCGATATTTGAAGTAAAGACGCTATTCGCGGCGCGGCAAGTTGAGTATGGTTTACGAATCTCCGCTAAAAAGGCGTTTTCGTCATGGCAGCACCCCTCCCAAACCATCCGCAGCTTCGCGGCAACTACGGGCCCATTAATTTTGAGGCGTCTTATGATGATCTGGTCATCGATGGCAGCGTTCCAGAGGGTATATCGGGCTCGCTCTATCGCATAGGACCCAATCCAAAGTTCGTCGAGGGTACTTACCACTGGTTCTTCGGTGCCGGCATGGTGCATGCCTTTCACATCGACAATGGACGTGTCGATTATCGCAACCGATGGGTGCGGACCCCAAAATTAGAGCAGGAGATAGCGCTAGGCCACGGGCTCAACTTAGACATTAATATCAACAAAGACACGGGTCAGCTTGAGAGTAACCGCCGAAATGGCGTGGCCAATACCCACATTCTGACCCACGGTGATCATTTGATTGCGCTAGAGGAGGGGAGTCACCCCTTTAGTATGGATCCGCAATCGCTCACATCAAAGGGTTACGGCCACTACGGTGATGGTATCAACGGTGCGATGACCGCTCATCCAAAGATTGATCCCGAGACAGGTGAGCTTCATGGCTTTGGGTACATGACTGACCACTTTGGTAGCAAAACCATGACCTACCACGTCATTGATCGCAGTGGGCGCACGCTGCGATCTGATGTATTTGAGGCGCCTTATGCAGCGATGATTCACGACTTTGTGATGACGCGCGACTACGTTCTGTTCCCTATTTTTCCATTGACCTGCGATATGAGTCGCATCGCGACAATCGGGTTTCCCTTTGCATTCGATCGGTCGGTAGGGGCTTACATCGGCGTTCTCAAACGCGATGCGCCGGTATCACAGATTCGCTGGCTAGCTGCGCCTGTGTGCTTCGTATTTCACTACCTCAATGCCTGGAACGACGGTCCAAAAGTCACCTTCGACGCCATTGATTTTCCGGTAGCCCCGAATTTCCCCAGTGCAGACGGTAGCAATCCCGCACACGCAGATGCGCAAGGGAAATTGACGCGTTGGACAGTGGACGTGAATTCCGGGCGTATCGATCGGGATCGGACCCTAGATGTCGCATCGGAATTCCCGCGTATTGATGACCGATTTGCCGCAGCACGACACAGGCACGGCTTCATTGCGTCGGCTTCGCAGCGAGCCAAAGGCGATGGGGGTTTATTTAACGAGATTACACATGTCGATTACGACAGCGGCAAAGTTCAGACATGGGATGCCGGTGTCGGGAACGGTGTTTCAGAACCTGTTTTTGTAGAGAAAGGGCCCAATTCACCAGAGGGCGATGGCTGGCTACTGGCGACGATTTACACCGCAAAAACAGCGATATCATCGTTAGTCATATTAGATGCCCAAGCCGTTAGCGATGGCCCAGTAGCCACTGCACGTTTAGATCACCGAGTCCCCTATGGATTCCATGGTAGCTGGCGGCCTAATCGGTAATATTTAGCGCATAGGGCACTGGAGTCATGGTTATCCATGTTGTCGGATCTGTTGATAGGATGATGAATTGCAAGGCGTTATTCGTAGCAATTAGAGGCTGTCGACTTACTGAAAATTCTGATGCCTAGCTGAGTTCTTTTTGGCATTGCGGGCCCTCTCTCAGGCTGAAAAATTTGCCTTGATTTCGTCGAATTTCTGGTTTCCTATACGACAAAAATAAGATCAAATAATGTCGAGGACAGCCTATGCGAGATATGGCCTGATGAGTGCCGAAATGCCGGCAAACGTGCGGGTAAATTGGCCCGATGGCGGCTCGATGATGTTGCCAACATTGTGGCTTCGGGATGTTTGTCCTTGTCCCGACTGCCGAATCGAACAGACTCAAGAAAAACGCTTTCATCTCGCCGCCTTAGAGTCGGTAAGCGTGGCGTCTCTCTGCGCGGATGCTGAAGGCCTCAAAGTGACATGGTCAGAGGGACATAACAGCGTCTACCCGAGATCATTTTTAGAGGCTAATCATGTACGCGATCAGCCGAAATGGCGTCCCTGGAGCGATGACTACTCGCCGGGGTACTTTGACTTTACGACGTTCCTGTCTGACAGGGTGTACGCGATAAGGGCCATCGAGGAGTTTCTTGAGGCCGGCGTCTTGGTGCTGACAAATTCGCCAACCGAAGAGCTTACGCTTGAGCGGCTTGCTGCGAGACTGGGCCCAATCCGCGAAGTGCTGTTTGACCGGATACACAATGTCAAAGTGGACCCAAAAGGGTACAACGTCGCCCACACAAGCCTTCCCTTGCCCCCACACAACGACTTTGCAAGTTACTCGTGGCCGCCGAGTGTCCAAGCGTTACACATGCTGGCAAACGAGGCTACAGGGGGGCGCTCCACGATTTACGACGGTTGGGCTGTACTGCAAGCCTTCAGACAAGAGGATCCCGCAGCATTTGATGTCCTCTGTCGGGTCGCCGTACCCTTTCGGGAATTTGATGACGGCAATGAGACGTTCGCCTGCGAGCCGATTATTCGTTTAAATCCAAATGGTGAGATGGGTGTTTTTCGTTACTCCAACCAGTTGATGCAGGTTATGGATCCTTTAAATCCGGACACAGCGGCTTTCTACGACGCATACTACAAGCTGAGCCGTCGACTTATCACGTCGCCTTTCAATCGTCGATTTCGACTTCATGGCGGGGAGATTTTAGTGGTAGCCAGCCATCGAATTCTTCACGGGCGAGAGGCTATTGAGGACGCCGGTTTCCGGCACTTGCAGGATGCGTACTTCGAGCATGATAACGTTCGAAACATGCTGACTGTATTAGAGAGGACTCATGACTGACGTTTCCTTCACGCAGATGAAAGACGGTACGCAAGCTGACTACATCATGCTGGAAAAGCTTGAGAACGATCATATTCACGGTTTACCTCATCGCATTATGAGCGCCTTGTCGTCACTCTCTAGTGGATTGGCGGGCTATAAAATTGACCGTCTCCAGCACTCATTGCAAACCGCGACGCGCGCTGAGGATGAGGGTGCCAGTATCGACTGGGTGGTAGCCGCTCTGGTGCACGATATCGGTGATGATTTAGCACCGTTGAGTCACTCAGAATTTGCAGCGGCAGTGCTCAAGCCGTTTGTCAGCGACGAAATTGTTTGGGTCATTGAAAAGCACGGTCTCTTTCAGGCTTACTACTATGCGCATCATGTGGGTGGTGATCGTCACGCCCGCGACAGATACAAAGATCATCCCTTTTACGAGCAGTGTGTGCACTTTTGTGAGGCCTGGGATCAAGCTTCGTTCGATCCCGATTACCCGACACGACCGCTGTCGTATTTTGAACCCATGGTAAAAGAGGTTTTTTCTCGCCGACGCAAGTAATTTCCGGCTCGGATAATCAGTGTCTTGCTCAGTTCGTGGTCCGGCAGCACAATGGTTGAATTAATGTCGGACTTATCGAATGATCACGTTTGCTCAAGCACAGGACAATTTACACACGTTGTGCGCAGCCTGGCGTGACCAGCAGATGATACAGCCAGAGTCCATCTCGTTGGCAAGTTCACCCGGTCGGTACCTGTCGGAAGATGTCAGCGCGACGCTGGATCTCCCGGTAGCGGATGTATCAGCCATGGACGGCTATGCTATTGCCACGCTACCGCCCACCGATCTGAGCAATGAGGAAGCGCAGGATGTAAGCGCAGTGAATGGCCCCTGTTATGTTGTGCGCGGCGAGTCCCGCGCAGGCCAGCCTTACAGCGGTAGTCCGCTCGAAAACGGCGAGTGTGTCCGTATTTTTACCGGTGCCGTGGTGCCCGAGTCGGCTGACACCGTCGTCATCCAAGAAAATGTCGATCGTGAGGCGGAGACGATTCGTATCGTCGAACAGACGGCGTTCGGCGCCAATATTCGACGTCGCGGTGAAGAGATTGCCTTGGGCGCAACCATTGCAAAGACAGGCCAGCGCGTCACCCCTAACATGATTCCATTGTTGGCCAGTCAGGGCATTCCCCACGTATCAGTTCGCCCCAGGTTGCGAGTGGCTTTTTTTGCGACGGGTGATGAGCTAAAGCGACCTGGCGACGTCTTAGGCGAGGGCGATATTTACGAGAGTAACTTGGCTTCCATTCAGGCGGTTCTTGAGAACTATCCTTTAGATCTCATCAATCTGGGTGTCATAGACGATACGCCCCAAGCCATTACTGACGCGTTGCAACGCGCCGCTAACGGTGCTGATATTGTGATCAGTAGTGGTGGCGTCTCAGTAGGCGATTACGACTACGTGCGTGACTGTGTTGCCGCCATGGGGCAGGTGACCGATTATAAAGTGGCCATGAAGCCTGGAAAGCCCGTTTGCTTCGGACGGCTCGACCAAGACTCAGGTGGACAAGCGCTTTTCTTCGGTTTGCCCGGTAATGCCGTGTCGTCGTTTGTTGTGTTGACCGAACTTTATCTGCCAGCGATCACATATTTAATGAGTGGCGATAAGGAAGGAACTCATGGGTACGTGCGCGCTATCTTGACCGAGGATCTTAATCGACGCCCGGGTAGGTTGGAGTTTCAGCGCGGTGTGCTGCAAAGCGCACTCGATGGTAAACATCGGCCCGTGTGGCAGGTACGAGCCCTTGGTAGTCAAGATTCGCACCGTGTCATGGGCTTGGCGTTGGCGAACTGCACGATTCAAATCCCAGCTGAAGTCGGACATCTACCGGCCGGTAGCGATGTCGTTGTCTCCGTATTTCCCTGGTCTGAGATCCGGTGATCCTAGCGAACGAGGGCCGTAGCCACATTCACGCCGCAGCCATTTTATGCGGAGGCGAGAGTCGTCGAATGGGTGTCGATAAGGCATCGCTTGTGAATGGCGCAACCTCACTGATAGAGCGGCAGGTTGAAGAGCTCAGAGCGATGTTCCCCGAGCTACGTATTTTTATTTGCTCTGGTAGCAGGGACTATCCTGAGCTGGAAGCTTATTCGGTTGATTATATTCATGACACCCTTGAGTCGGCGGGGCCGTTGTCTGGGCTAGGGCAGGCGCTAAGCACAGTCGCAATGGACGATGAGGACGCGGGGTCCTTATTTGTCATTCCAATAGACTCGCTGATTTTGCCAACCCAGATATTGAAGGTCTTGACGTCGTCGCAATCTGCAGCGTCTATTACCCTACTCACAAGTCAACGCTTGCATCCGTTACACGGGCTATTTTCGGCTCAGCTTGGGAGAGATATGGTGCAGTATGTTGCGTCAGGGGGGCGATCGGTGATGGACTTTGTAAAGGCCCATACGTGGCAGGTCGCGGTTGCACCGGATGACTGGGAGCCTTGTTTGAATTTTAACTCGCCCGAAGAGTATCAAGAGGCGATTGTTGCTCTGCCTGCATTGACCGTTCTGTGAATGCTTATATTGGACGAGCGAATAGATCTGCCAAACGCAGCGCAAAGTGCTTACAGTAGATATAGCTTAAGGTAAGTTTAATGAGGTGCGACATGTGGTTTCGCAGATAGATACTTATCAAGAACGGAGTGGGAGATATGAACAGACGTCACTTTTTAGCGGCTTTGGGCACCACGGCATGTGCGGGGTCTGTGTTGCCAGCCCTCGGCCAGTATCTTATTCCCGAGGGACAAGTAAGATTGGTTTTCAATGAAAACCCGTACGGACCGAGTCCGAGGGCCCTTGCCGAAGTCCGAAAAGTGCTGTCGTTGAGTGCCTATTACCCCGACTCGCCCTATGACTACCCGATAAGAGACGACTTGATGGATGTCATAGCGGCTGATCACGGACTCAGCCATGACAATCTATTCATCTCTTCGGGATCAAATGAGGGCTTACAGGCGGCTCTGCTAGCGTTTGGCTCGGAGGGTAAAGTACTGACACCCTCTCTGACCTATGACGCCCACCTCGGATACGCGGAGGGCCTTGGCGTATCGGTGGTGCGAGTGCCTTTGCGCGACGATCTACAGGTTGATCTTGACGCGATGGAAGCAATGGTCGATGAATCGGTGAAGGTTGTGTACCTAGCCAATCCGAACAATCCGACAGGTCTTCCGATGGATTCGGGTAGATTGCGCGATTTTTGTCGCAAAGTAGGTCCAAAGGCGCTGGTCATTGTCGATGAGGCGTATAACGAATTGGCAGAGAACCCGGCGCGGGACACGCTGATTGACCTCGTTCGCGACGGGCAAAACATCCTCGTTACTCGCACGTTCTCGAAGATCTTCGGTATGGCAGGTATGCGGGTCGGGTATGGCCTTGGTCGCCCTGACATCATCGCAAAGACATTCAAGTACATAATGGCATGGCCCAATGGCATTGGACTAACCGCCGCCTACCACAGCTACATCGATAAAGAGTTCATTGCGTTTTCACGCAACAAGGTACTTGAGGGTAGAGCTATGGTGGAAAAGACACTCGCTGATGTCGGCTTGAACCCCGTCGCCTCAGATGCAAATTTTGTATTTGTCGACTCGGGTAGAGACGGCATGGTCGTGCGGAAAGCGATGGCTGACGAGGGTGTTTTAATCAATGCAGGTTACGAGGGTTACCCTCACTATATTCGAATTAGTATGGGACGCTTAGAGGACCTGCAAACGTTTGACCGGGTCTTTAAGCGAGTCATGGCGCGCGCGTAATTACTGTCTGTAACGTCGAGAGTGGTCGGAAACTGTCGAGAACAGTAAAGCATGGCTGAGAGCGCTTGATCGATGTCATTCGACCCTAGGCTATTGGCCTTTGCCTCTTACTGACCATGCACGATGTCGCCATTGACTACCGTCATGGTGATCGTTGTCGAATGGATGTTGTCTGCTGGAATATCAAATAGATTGCTTTCTAGCAGCACCACGTCCGCCAATTTACCCACCGAAATAGACCCCAGAGTATCAAGCTCTCCTACTTGAATGGCTGTGTTACGTGTCATAGCAATAATAGCCTCACCGACCGAAACGGCTTGATCGGCATTTCTAACCGGCATAGCCAGTTCGCCCGGTAGCCGTCGTGTTACCGCCGCTTCAATCAGTTCTAGCGGTTTATACGTCGAAAGATACGCTGACGCGGGCCAGTCTGCGCCGAAACTTTGATTGGCGCCTGACTGCATAATCGATCTCACCGGATAGGCATTCTCTACCTTATCCATGCCGACAAAAGACCCGATATTGAAGTAGGACGGATCGCGTGCCGCCCATTGGATTGATGTCTGTGCCGTAACATTGAGGGCTGCGAAGCGAGGTATGTCGTCTGGATGCACGAAGTCCATGTGTGCGATCGTCGCACGTACAGCTTGGTTGCCAGTCTCGTTTCTTGCAGCCTCAATGGCATCGAGTGACATCCTGACAGCTGCACCCCCAATCGCGTGGATATGGACCGGTATATTGTGACTGAAGTAAGTTGTGATATTGGCGGTCAGGTCAGCTTTGGAGATCATGGGTTGACCAAAGTCTTCGTTTGTAGAGTCGACATAGGGCGTGAGTAAAAATGCGGTGTGGCCCTCCGGGACACCATCGGCCGCGAGCTTAATAGCTTCCGGGCGCACCATGTCACTCGCGTACGTTTCACTAAACGCTTTAAATCGCGATGCGATGACATCAGCCGAATCCACCTCGCGTACCGAACCAAAAATACGAAGCGTTAGCTCGCCTGATTCGCCCAAGGCTTGCCAAATTGCATAAGCGTCCTGCTCAGTTGGAGCGCCGGCCCAGGCGTCGAAGACCCCGGTGAGGCCTGCCGCTGCCGCGCGGGGTAGCCAGTCTGAAAAGCGCCTTTCGTAAGCCATTTTATCTCCTGGAACAAACGCGGCTTGAATGTGTTGACCGGCTTTCTCTCGTCCAGTACCGAGAGGTTCGTTGGACAATGGGTCGCGCTCAAAGAAACTGATACCCGGCTGAGGATCGGGATAGCCCGCATCAACACCCCCCTCTCTTAATGCTCTGCTTGAGAACCATCGAGAGTGTCCGTCAACCGAGCCGAGAATGACGACTCGATCGCCAAAAATAGTATCGAGCTCTCGTGCTAACGGACCTGTCTTGGGGAACAGGTGATTTTGCCAGCCACGTGCGTAGATAGGTCCGTTACCGGGATTCGCGTCTCGAATCGCCTCTAGCGCGCTCTGCAGCTTCTCTCGGGTATCAGCAAGACTTAAATTGACGCCGACGTCGGAGAATGATCCATTGAAAACATGGGTGTGCGAGTCCATAAAGCCCGAGATCAGCAAGCCATCACCGATGGTGATTTGCCGGGTATTGTCTCCAATAAATGAGGCAACGCCGCTCTCGTTACCCACATAGACAATTCGATCGCCACGGATAGCAACAGCCGATGCTGTTGGATTTTCTGGATCTGAGGTGAATACGGCGCCACCTTGAAACACTAAGTCAGCGGCTTCAGTTATCGACTTGCTCGAGCAGCCGACCAGCATCACGTTGACACAGACGAATAGAGCTAACAGAGGTGATCGCATGGGTTTTCCTTATCGTCCGTGATCAAGTTTGGTCGTGGTGGCCCCAATGGCAGCTGCACTCTGGTTGGGAGCAGCGCCCTGATTTGAAGCACGCCACAGCGTCATTTAATCACCCTATTGAAATAGATGTTGGGATTGGGTTCGTCTATGAGTGTAAAGTGCCACCACTCCGCATAGTAAGCTCGAAAGCCCGCCGCCTCCATCATACCTTTTAGTGCTCGACGGTTTTGTCTCGCATCATTGCTTACAGCGACGCTGTCGGTATGAGAGCTGGGATCAAAAAAATCCCAAGATGTGCCCATGTCGATGGGTTCGCCCGTTCTTGCGTCTGCTAGCGTCAGGTCGATAGCGCTGCCCCGCGAATGACCCGACTGGCTTGCGATATAACCTTGAGCAATCAGATCTTCTTTTTTGACGTTGGGGTAATACCTTTCTTTCATCGTCTGCGGGACGTCAGATTGAATCCACCTGATAAAATCGTCCACTGCGCGCTGTGGTCGGTAGCAGTCGTAAACCAGCAGCGTTAATCCGATTTTCTGGGCGTGCTCTTGTGCCTGAGTAAGGGCCTGTAGCGAATCACGGCTGAGCAGGCAGGCGGGCGCTTGGTAACCGTCGACGGGTCTACCAAGAAAATTGTCGTTACCAGCATATCGGATATCAGTGAGTAGGCCTTGGATTGCTGTCGCCGCATTTTCAAGCTCAATAGGATGCGCTTGAATTAGCTCGGAAATGAATAACAGTAGTACTGGCGTCAGTCGCAAGGCACATTACCTGAAGTTACAGGGTCTTAGCTTGCCGCGAGCGCAGGCCTCTGCCAAGCTCATCTCGACGAATTTTTTCGCCGTTGTTACTAGTAATCAGCAAAAGGGTAGGGGATGCATCGACGATCACTGCTTCAATTAGGGCTTGCCGGAGCGCTGGCGGGGACGCTCCCTACCTATAGTTTGGCGAGTGGCACGAGTCGACCGAGTCGACCCAGGCGGTTGAGGACGGGCGATACCGTCGGTCTGGTGGCACCGGCCTCGGTGACCTACGAGTCGCTACAGTTGCAGCTCGCGGTTGAGCGATTAGAGGCAATGGGTCTCGTTGTAAAGATAGGCCCGCATGTCATGGATCGTTTTGGCTATCTGGCGGGCACGGACGCAGATCGGGCTGACGACATTAACGCCGCGTTTGCTGATCAACAGGTCGACGCCGTATTTGCGCTTCGGGGCGGCTGGGGGGCCAGTCGTATCTTGCCTTATCTCGATTTTGCGCTAATCAGGGACAACCCTAAAGTCTTCCTCGGTTACAGTGATATTACCAGTTTGCTGAACGCTATTTACGCAAAGACGGGACTCATCACATTTCACGGTCCAAATGTGATGTCCCGCTGGAATCCTTTCACCTATCAGGGCATGCGCGATGTCATTTTTGAGGCGAAGGCAGCCCAGTATCAAAACCCTCTTGTGATCGATGATGATTTGGTGGTGCGCGACCACCGTATTCAGACAATTAATTCAGGAAAGGCGGAGGGACAGCTCATAGGTGGCAATTTGACGTTGATGTCAGCGCTAGTGGGCACGCCCTATTTACCGTCTGCCGATGGTGCCATCCTGTTCTTGGAGGATGTTGGCGAAGCCATTTACCGGGTGGATCGCATGATGACTCAGCTGAGACTTAGCGGTCTGCTTGATCGTGTCAGCGGGATCGTATTTGGTCATTTCACCGGCGTAAAACCCAATCCGGGTTTGGGTAACTTTTCCCTGATGGATATTCTCAGGCAGCACTGTGAGCCATTGCAGGTTCCCTGCTATTTTGGCGCTATGATTGGACATGTGGATCAGCAGAGCACGGTGCCGGTAGGTGCTCGAGCTGAGATGGATGCAGATAAAGGTGTCCTAAGCCTGCGCGAGCCTGCCGTAAGATAGTAATTGCTGAGGAGTAATATAAGTTGGGAAAGCAGAGAGCGATTAGGTGGCCGGTCATAGGTCTTCTTTTTGGTTTGGGTGTGTCGGCGTGCTCAGATCAAACAACGACAGAACTTGCTGCGGTGTTTCCGACGCAGGAGACGCTCTCTGTGGGTCTGGCGGGTCAGTCTCCGGCTGACGTATCTCGCTATTTACTAGCCAGTGGCGTATCAGGGGCAAAGCTATCGCCCGATGGCAAGCAAGTCGTTTATCGCTCTTCCGTCACAGGGGTCCCGCAATTATGGACTCTCCCCCTTGCGGGTGGAGCGCCGAGGCAGATGACTTTTGGGAACGGCATCACTTTTTTCCGCTGGATGCCGGATAGCACGGGTTTGATCTACGGCGCTGATAATGATGGGGATGAGCAAGAGGCTTATCTCTATATCGATCGTTATGGCCAATATGAGCGTGAGATTTTTGCTGCAAGTCAGGGTGGATTTCGCGCTCTTGGCGATATTGCAGCTGACAGCGACACGCTGTTTTTTTCTTCCACCGAGCGGACGGGACTTCACTACGACATTTATCGCGCGTCGATTGAAACTGGCGAAGCCGAGCTAATTTATGAAGGTAACTACGGCAATTTTGCTCAAGCCTTATCGCCAGATGGACGCTATCTCGTAGTAACGGAAACGGTGGGTGAGGACTCGGATTTTCTCTATCTCCTCGATATTGAAACCAATGAGCTCAAGATCGTCTCGCAACCTGAATCGCGAGCAAACCACGGTGACAGTGGATTTGTCTGGTCCTCTGACGGCAAGACCTTGTTCCTTGGAACCAATGTTGATCGGGAATTTACCGCGGTGGTTGCCTACGATATCGACACGCGTGAGTTTGAATCACTAGCGGAATCTGAGTATGACCTCAGCGCTGTCAATCTCTGTGGGCCGGCCGACGACTATTTAGTGTGGACTGAAAATAGAGATGGCTTTGATGTGCTGCGCGGGCGTCAACTTAGTAGTGGCGAACCCATCGAATTCCCATCCTTGCCTGAGGGTGTTTACAGCCTCAGCTGTTCCCGTCAAACCTCTGCTCTGATAGTCGGCGTCAACGGTTGGCGGACGCCGGGAGATCTTTATGCAGTGGATTTGGTCTCCAAAACGCGAGAGCGCCTCGTTAGCTCGAATCTCGCCGGTATTGCTTCCGAAACATTAGTACGTCCCGTGAGTGTGCGAATGCCTGCTCGCGATGGCGTCGAACTGCAAGGGCTTTTGTATTTACCCACCGTCGGTGGCTCGGACAAACCGCCGTCCGTCATTTTTGAGGTGCACGGTGGCCCTACTGGGCAATCGCGAGCGACCTTCGATCCGGTAACGCAGTATCACGTTGCCCGCGGTGTGGCCGTGTTTAAACCCAATGTGCGTGGATCAACGGGCTTTGGTCGGACCTATGTGACGCTGGATGACCAGCGACAGCGCCTCGATAGTGTGCGTGATCTTGTCGATATGTTGGCCTTTTTTGAGCGAGACGGGCGAGTGGATGCGAGTAGGGCGGTAGTGTCAGGTGGCTCTTACGGTGGGTACATGGTGAACGCAGTCCTCGCAAACTACCCCAGCGCGTTTAAGGCGGGTGTGTCCCGATATGGTGTTGCGGACTGGGTGACGGCACTGGAAGTGGCTTCGCCTGCGCTCAAGGCATCTGATCTCATCGAGTATGGCGATATTCGCGACCCTGAGTGGCGGGCCTTTTATACCATCAACTCGCCAATTCGCCAGGCGGACCAGATTCGCGTTCCTGTGCTCTACTCGCACGGCGAGCAGGATCCTCGTATTGATATTTACGAGACTGAGGTCATGGTGAGAACCTTACGGGACAACGGGATTGACGCGCCGTTCATAAGAATTCCCGATGAGGGGCACGGGTGGAGAAAACTGTCCAATCGCTTGTTTTACTACCGACGCCAGGCAGCGTTTATTGAGTCCCACATCCGCTAATGAGGCCGGGAGCTTGAGTGCCTTACAAAACCCTACATGATGCAGATGCTCGCCAACGCTGTGTCAGCAACTGTGTAAATTGCGGTAGTCAGAAAAATCAGTGGTTTAGTGCGTTGGATTGACGATGGCCATTTAGTGAAACACAGAGCGCCTTGGAGATCATTTTTTGGGTGGTCACCCACTACGGAGAACGAACATGGCACGAATAGCAAACGTATCAAGAGAGCAGCTACCTGAATTTGAACCCATGTTTCAGCTCCTTGAAGAAACCATGGGGTATTTACCCAATAACATGCTGTCGATGGCCCATTGGCCAGAGCTGCTAAAAGCGTTTGGGGGTATAGGTGCGACGATCTTACAGCAGGGTCGGGTAGATCGCGGCCTCAAACAACTCGTCGCAATGGTGGCAAGTACTGCGAATGGTTGTCATTACTGCCAGGCGCATACCTCGCACTCTGCACATAACCTTGGTGTTTCCCGCGAAAAAATCGAAGCTGTGTTCGAGTTTGAATCTTCCGATTTATTTTCCGATGCAGAACGTGCTGCATTGAGGCTGGCATGGCACGCGGCACTTCAACCCAATGCCTCCTCCGATGATGACTTCATGGCGTTGAAGGCACATTACTCTGAACGGGATATTGTTGAGATCGTGAGTGTTATTTCTCTATTTGGATTTCTAAATCGCTGGAGCGACACCATGCAGTCCGATCTAGAGCCGTTACCGGCGGCATTTTCCGAGTCTTTGGGGTTGCGAAATAAGCAGTTGCCCACCTCGTAACGATGGGGCCTAGCTGGGTTATAAGTGCTTAGCTGTTATGATCCGGGGTTCACTGTTTTAGTTGGAATATTATGAGTGCCTCAACGCATCCTGGATTCGCCGAGCTAGTTGGTTTCGATGTCTCCACCGACGGCAGCGGTGTTGGCAACGGCCGTTTGACTATTCAAGACCGGCATCTCAATCCAAATGGTGTGGTTCACGGCGGTGTTTTATTTACCCTGATCGACACCGCAATGGGCGCGGCGCTGATGTCGTGTCTAGATGAGGGCGATATCTGCGCCACTATTCAGATTTCCATGAATTATCTTAAACCTGTCGTCAGCGGCGTGGTCGAGTGTCAGGTACATGTGGTTAACCGAGGCCGGCGCTTTGCCAATCTTCATGGCGAGCTTTACGTTGGTGAAAAACTCGTGGGGACGGCTGACGGTAATTTCGCTATCGTTTCTGCCGCGTAGCGCACAATTTAGCTCGCCTGAGTCACTACCAGGATCCCCGGATGCAGTGCAACAACACACACACGATCTCCGGGCGCCAGTGACTTGTCTCCCTCTTCGCGCGCCAATTCCACACGCCATGTAACACCTGAAAACTGGTGGCTCGAATGGGTCTCTCTATCGAGCAGACTCTCAAGCGTAAATTCATAGCCCACAAAGTCAGAGCTTTGACCCGAACGCGGTGGCGTGGCCGATTGGTATTGTTTCAGGGGCTTCCATAGCGCCACACCGAGCAGGAATGAGACCACCCCCATAACCGCAAAACTGGCCAGCCAGTCATTGGGCACGATGCCTAGATAGATCAACAGTGCCGTCAAAAGGGAGCCGAGACCCACTAAAAAAAGCACAATGGTGCTCATGCCGAGCACTACAAGTTCGATCACTAATGACAAGGCCCCTAGAGCGAACCAGAAATTCGCTAGGTTTTGTGCGAAGTAGTCAAGGAGCGTCATTCTTTACCTGCACATCGTTGAGCCGGTTTACGATGGTCATAGCCTCGGCAACCACATTTGATGCGTTGGTCTGTGAGTCGCTCAAGAGGACGACAGACGAGTCTCTCGCAATGGCTTGCTTGGCTGCGATAGCTTGCTCTGCCAGATCGAGTTGAACAGCTTTTTGGCCGTCTTGAGTGTTGGCAGCAGCACCCACTTTTTCAAGCGCCTCAGCCTTCGCGTTTGCAACTGCAATAATCGCATTCGCCTCGCCCTCCGCCTTCAATATTTGTTCTGATTTTTCAGCCTCGGCGGCGAGGACTCGGGCTTGCTTTTCACCTTCGGCCACATTGATTGATGATTGGCGCTCACCTTCTGACTCGAGAATAGACGCACGTTTTTCTCGCTCAGCCTTCATCTGTCGTTCCATGGCGTCAAGAACGGTTCGCGGTGGCTCGATATCTTTAATTTCGTATCGAAGCACCATTACACCCCAGGGGCCGGCGGCCTCATTAATCTGCGATACGATGTTGTTATTTAGCGCTTCACGTTCTTCAAATGTTTTATCTAGCTCTATTTTACCGATTTCGCTACGCATGGTGGTTTGCGCTAGCTGCGTAACTGCGTAGACATAATCATCGACGCCATAAGATGCCTTATAAGGGTCCAGCACCTTGAGGTACAACACACCATCGACGACAAGCGAGATATTGTCTCGGGTAATAGCCGCTTGCGATGGTACGTCAAAGGCCTGCTCTTTTAGAGTTCGGTTGTATGCAACTCGATCGAAAAACGGATTGAGAAAGTTGAGACCCGCCTCTAGCGAGCGGGTGTACTTGCCAAATCGCTCGACAACAAAGGCACGATTTTGGGGGACGAATTTTACTGCTTTCGTGAGAATTACAATCAGCACGATTGCAACGGCCACAGAGCTCACAAGACCAAAAGATAAAAACTCCATAATGCGGTTCTCCCTTTATCACTTGACTAAGTAAATGGGGGCAAATGCCCATAGATTCAAGTGTAGATCGCGATCATGTGCTTCGCACTTTTTATGTCTTCATTCCATCGATCGGAACATCAGAGCCAACCGCTTCCCACGACTGAGGTTTTCAAGGAATTCCTTGGCGTTATCCTCTCGCGATAGAAAATCCGAGTAGCCCAGCAGTTCACTCACATCAGCGCCATCCAGACTTAGAAAGCCCATCTGCCAGTCGGCAAATTCGCGTTGCTCGACTTCACCTTGAAATAATATATCGATGCCGTCGTGTCGCTTATCTTTTTCAATGGCCTCGAAGGTATGCTTCACCTCCGCCTCGGTGCCCTCGAGAACTTGGTAAAAGGAGCGTTCGCGATGCAAAAGAAGACCGGTGATCCCGCGAGAAGAATTTGATTTACGCGCCTCGGTCAGTAACTCAATCATACCGTCAGCGCCCAGATCACCTGTCTCTGTACTGACGTAGCCAAGATGGAACAGACGCTGTGTGTCATTTTCGGACATGGATACCCCTCTCTTTGCGGCATCTTTCGCTTCTAACTTGATTGATCGACCAATGTAAAATAAAGTTTACGAATCAAAGATAAATAAAGTTAGACGGCGAGTTCGTTATAGATAGGCTTAGAGTCTATACGGGGGAAACATGGCACAAGATTCAACTGCAACCGCGGTGAACGACAGTACCAAGCAAGCTCTTGAAAGTCGTGCGCTTGCGCCGCGCTTCTACACGACAAACTGCGAAGAAATTGGCCAGTATGACATCGAGCCAGTGCGTGACGAATGGGATGTCATAATGGCTGCATTTGAGCTCGATAAAAATCGGGAGCACTTCAAACAAAACTATGACTTCGACCCAGCGGAGCTCGATGCTGATCCCGAGCTCAAGGCTGAATTTCTTGATCTGCTCGTCAGCTCGATCACTGCCGAATACTCGGGCTGTGTCTTATATCAAGAAATTGAGAGCAAGGTGGATAATCCCGAGATAGCCAAGCTGTTTCGCTATATGGCGCGTGACGAGTCACGTCATGCAGGCTTCATCAATAGAGCACTAAAGAAACTGGGTGTCGCAGTTGACCTCAGTGTGTTGAAGCAACAAAAGGAATACACGTTTTTTCGCCCCAAATTTATTTTTTACGCGACCTATCTCTCCGAAAAAATTGGTTACGCACGCTATATAACCATTTACCGACATCTAGAACGCAATCCGGATCGACGGTTCCACCCCATATTTAAGTGGTTTCTGGAGTGGTGTAACGATGAATTTGCGCACGGAGAAGGCTTCGCACTATTAATGCGTGCAAACCCTAAGCTACTCACGGGTTATAACAAGCTCTTCATTCGCATGTTCTTGGTGCTTGTCTATACCACCATGTACGTTCGCGATCATTCAAGGCCGAAACTGTATGAGGCGTTTGGCATGGATGTTACTGAGTTTGATCATACGGTCTTCGACATTACAACCGAAATCTCAAAGCAGGTCTTTCCGCTGACGCTGAATACCCGAGATCCGAAGTTTCAGCGCGGGCTAGAGCGCTTACTGGACTTGAACATCCGAGTCGATGCGCTCGAGGGTGTCTCCGGGATCGGTGCCAAGGTGAAGCGCTTGTCATTACAGGTCGGCATCGGCGCCACTATTTTGCGCCTGTTTTTGCTACCTACGGTACCCAACCAGATGCCGAAAAATGTGGCTATGCAGCCAGCCTGGTAAGACTGTGGCGGGACTGTCTAGGCATCCCGCCAATAGCCTTTGAACTCGAGCAGATGGCAGAGCCCCGCTGCGCTCAGGCAAACCAATAGCGCGCCTACTGGTACATCCCAAATGGCGATTTGAATTCCTGTCATCAAAAAGACGCCGGCCAGGAGATTTGGGATAAAACGAAGGGGCGGTGTTCCCTGCTGTCGCTGACGCCATCGGAGCCATAGTAGGCAGGTTTCAAGGACAATAAGCAATACGATGCCGCCGATGAGGAAGCCGGACTGCAGTAACCTATCCACGGGTCACGCGGTGCTTTTTGATAAGCCCAGAAGCTGTGCAATGTCTTTGAGGACAACACGAAGGTGTTCCTTGCCCTTTTTCTTAACAAGCTTCTTCTGAGTGTAAGACTGCCAGGTGAGTGTTTGCACATCCTCGTCTTTACACATTTCAACAAATTGCTCACGCCGTTTATCGCTGTGGTACCAGAAATACTGAAGCAGTCCCAAGGCCCAGAACGTTCGGCCGTGCAGTTTCATAAAGCGCTTACGAGGTGCTCGCAATGCGGACGCTTTGCCGCTCACTAGGAAGTCTTTGATGGCGTCGGCACTCAAGCGGCCGCAGAGCATGGCGTAGTAAATCCCCTCTCCCGACGCGGGCGCTACAACGCCCGCTGCGTCGCCGGAGACGAGGATGCCCTTTCCATCGTCCCATCGTTTCATCGGTTTCATGGGGATGGGGGCTCCCTCTTTACGGATGGTGCGTGCTTTGTCGAGACCTGAGATGGCTCTGAGTTCGTTGACCGAGTCCTTTGCTGAAAAGTCTTTAAACGCACTCCCCACACCGATACTTGCCGACTTACCGTGGGGGAATACCCATGCGTAAAAGTCAGGTGACAGTTTACCTTGGTACCACACTTCGCATCGCTCGGGATCGTAGTCACCGGTGGCCGTTTCTGGTGCCTCAACGATTTCGTGATATGCAAGCACCCACGGTATTTCGGCGTACTTTGGAATGCCTTGTTTGGCCACCCTTGACCGAGCGCCATCGGCTCCTAGGACACAGCGAGCGGTGGCAGTTTTGGTCTCCGTGTCAGCATCTTTTGTGATGTATGTGACTTCAATTGTACTGCTATCAAGGTACTCGAGCTTTTTAAAGGCCGCGATCTCAAGCTCAGCCCCTGCGTGTTGCGCTCGCTGTCTAAGCCAGGGGTCGAACTCATCGCGATCCACCATGCCTACAAACGTACCATCGATCGGCATATCTACCTTTTGTTCTTTCGGTGAGATCATTCGCGCCGATTGAATTTCTGCTTTCAGCAGCGATCGCGGTATGTCGAATTCACCCAGCAAGCACGGCGGAATTGCACCGCCACAGGGCTTGATTCGGAAGGCGCGCTCGAGCAGCAGTACCCGATGACCGGCGATTGCAATCTCATGAGCTGCAGTTGCGCCGGAGGGTCCGCCACCGATGATAATGACGTCGAAGTCTGTTCTGTTATCGCTCATGGATTTATTCCCCCAAGTTGGGTTTTTAGGTGGACGCCCTCTGGCTCGCCGAGGTTAGGCGCTGACGTGTCCTTGATCTGGTGGTCGATATTAAAAATCAGGCTGGCGGCCCATACGAAAAGAGCGGCCTCTGCGAGGAAAACGATGCCATAGGAGGCGGCAGGGTTGTTGAGCCATAGACCCATGAGATCGACAGCAACAGTGCCTAAAAAGCCACCCATGGCGAATGATATGGCTTGGGCGGCACCCCACAGTCCCATGCGCAGTCCATCACGCTGTTTTAAGCCTTGCCCGGCGAGCATCATCATGCCGCCAATGGCGGCTACAGCGAAGCTACCATTGGCCACGCCTAGAACGAATACGTTGAGATTGATAGGCCAGTCGGCACCGCTCATACCGCCAAAGGCCAACATAACGAGTGCGATGGCCGAGACAATACACCCGCCGCGAATCCAGAGGTGTAAGACGTGGCGCGTGCGCGACTTAAACGCATAAGTAGAGACCGCCATCGCCAACATGCCTAAGAGCATGCCGGCGTGTTGCATGCCTGCCAGTGCCGTGGTCTGGCCGACCGTCCAGCCAAATACCAATCCGACAAACGGTTCCAAAATAAGATCTTGTGCGCTGTAGGCAAGCATCGAAGCAAATACAAATATGGTGAAGCGCCGCGCGTGATCTTCCGCCCAGACTTCTCGAATAGCCTCAAAAAAGGGTGGCTTAGTCGCGGTGTCGGGAAGTTGTGGTTTTACTGTCGACACTGCTGCGGGTACATCAGGTTTCTCGATACCGATGATCGCTATGAAGGTGACGAGCAAGGCGATAATCGCGGTGCCGCCGACAACGGCTAGAAGTCGCGCTTCAGAGAAGGGGTCGAGTAATTGGCCGGTAATGCCCCCGGTGACAGCAAAGCCCATGATCATCATGAACCACACCAGTGACGCGGCAGCGGGCTTGCGTTGGTCGCTCACTTGCTTGGCGAGGAGAACAAGCAATGACGTACCGGCTGCGCCAGAGCCAACCCCGATTAGGAGGTAGCCTATGGCTGCAACAACATGCCCGATCCAACCAAGCTGCGCGGCGAGTGTTGCGCCAAAAGCGGCAGTCACACTGCCGGTCGCCAGGATGATCATGCCGCCGACGATCCAAGGTGTCCGTCGACCACCCCTATCGCTGCCGTAGCCAATGTAAGGGCGCGCCAGTTGAACCACATGATGTAGCGTGATTAAGAAGCCCGGGATGGAGGCGGCGAGGGCATACTCGACAACCATGATGCGATTGAGTGTGTTGGTAGGTAAAAATATTAATGCGCCTAGGCAGGTCTGTATTAGACCCAGGCGGAAAATGGCGAGCCAAGAGAGGGTTTTCAAATCAGCCAAGGTGACCTCCCATGGCCATTGCGGTCACCATCATGCCGGCGACATATTGGGTAACGCCAACGCCGTTGTACCAAGGGGCCAGTGCGCGCGGGTCTCGCAGGAAGCGAGCCATGGCGAATAGCTGCCCGATGACTAGCATTGTGATTAACAGCATCGCGGTACTGTGATTCCACATGGCTAGGCAATAGAGCACGACTAGTTGCGGTGCGATCATCACGAAGCAGGCTAAGCGCGCTGCGGGTTGTGGACCGAGTTGTACCGGTAGGGTGCGGATGCCGATGGTTATATCGCCATCGATCGCCTTGAAATCGTTAAGTGTCATGATGCCATGTGCACCTATGCTATAGAGGGCGGCTACTAGGAGTATCGACCACCCGGGTAACGCTCCCCCTAGCACTATCGCTGCGCCTGTAATCCAGGCCAATCCCTCGTAACTGACGCCCACGGCGAGATTGCCCCACCATCCATTTTGTTTTAACCGCAGCGGAGGGGCGCTGTAGGCCCACGCTAGGAACAAACCTAGTGCAGTAGCCCCTGCTACCCAAGGTCCCAGCGTGAAACTCCAAGCCTGTGCAAGCAGGCTCCACCCAAAGGCGAAGCGGAGTGCGTTTGACTCCGAAACTCTGCCAGAGGGGATAGGTCTGTCAGGCTCATTTAGCGCATCGACCTCCCGGTCATGCCAGTCGTTGATGATTTGACTGGCGCCACATACCAGTGGCCCGGTCAGCAGTATTCCCGCACAAAAAAATAAAGGATTGGATAGTGGACTTGCGCCAGCAGACACCAAACCGCACATCAGTGCCCACATAGGTGGAAACCATGTAATGGGTTTGAGGAGCTGAATATAGTCAGCGAGCGAACCGCCCGATGTTGCCCCCGGGTTAATAGTCGATGAATTGCTCATTCCAGCATGGTGTACATGCTGGAACAAACAGTCAACAATTCATGACAATTAAAACGTACTTATTTATTTACAGTGCATCGCTGTCACCTGCCACTTCGGCATCGCCTAAATCAAAGCGTCGCAGTTTTGTGTACAGACTTTGGCGGCTAAGGCCGAGTAATTCAGCTGCTGAGGCACGGTTGCCGCTAGTCAGTTTAAGCGCCGCTTCGATGCATAACGCTTCAATGACATCGGTGGATTCTCTCACCAGTTCTTTTAGTGGAACACGGCCAACCCGACCCGTAATCTGCTCGATTGAGCGCGGCAAGTGATCGTCTACTGATTGATCGGGGGTGATACGCCGGCCGATGTCCCGCACGTAGATCATCACTCTGGAAGATCCATTTTCCCTAATCCGAGCCACGGACATTTCGATGTCAACAGAGGATTCGGTTTCAGTGCGCAGCGTTGTCGAATAAAGCCTTACTGTACCTTCTTGTTTTGAATGATCGAGCACAATATTCAAATCAACGGCTGATCGACCAATCCAGCGATCTGCCCGTCGTCCCTCAATGAGTTCAGGTGAGGCGATGCCCGCCATTTCGATAAAGGCTGCGTTTGCAGTCAGCACAATGCCTTGCTCGTCCACTTCGAGAATGCCATCAGGCGCATCTCTGAAGAAACATTGGTACTCCTCTCCCGTCAGTTGTCGCTCACTGTCGTCGCGCAGTCGGATAAGAAGTCGGCCCTCACCGGACTGTCTGAGGTAGGTAATGGCGATATTGAGCTCTAAGCCCGCCTCATTGCGTACCATGCCATCCACGGTTGTCGTGACGGATCTCGCCTCGCGGGTCAGTCTGTCGAGTGTACTGCGCGCGTCATCGCCAAGGCCGGCCGGAAACGCTTTGCCGACTAAGTTGGCGCTTGCTCCGATTAAAAGTGAGGCGGCGACCGGATTGGCTTCCAGTATTCGTCCGCTGGCGTCATCGACAACAATAAAGCCCTCGGAGACCATATCTAACAAGCGCCGATAGCGAGCTTCTAGGCGACGCTTGGACCAGTAGTCACGCTCCATGGCATGTTGCGCATTGATCAGTTGGTGACGAAGGCTCGCTTCGGGCAGCAGGTCAATGGCCGCTATCCTCACCTCCTGAGATGCCGCATCCGCGCACATCCAGCAAAGCACTGGGACGCCGCTTCCACCGCGCGGTTTGACAGATAGGTCGCATCGGACAGCTGTGTCCGCATGGGTTCGTGCTTCTACTAAACGGCTTTGTAATGTCGCGTGATTTTGAGCCTCAACTAGGTCGTGTAGTGATCGACCGATCATATCGTCAGCGAGCAAGGCGCTTGAAGGGCCGTTGACGTGCGCAGTCAGCACGATATCGTTTTCGTTCACTGTGAGCTGGATATTGGCAAGATGCTGAAGCAGAAGCTCAGAAGAGGGCGCTGATAGGGTATTCACTGCGGGGGCTACTCCGGTACTACCTAACACGTAAACACGGCCGTGACGATGCTGTTGTCTCAAAAACGCGAATGGTACACAGCGTTACTGCCGGCGTCATCATCATGTTTACACTTCCTTGGTCTTCACCTGAATACGTCAAGTTTTTAGTTCAGGATCACTGTAATATTATATTGACACTTATATGACCGAACACTACTCTTCGAATGAATAACATGACGCTCAATGTGCGTGCTGCACACACAGTGGGGTGAGTAGTGTGAATGATAAAAATAACGAACTGACAGGCGCTGGGTTATACACGCCTGAGCAAAAGTTACGCCGAGATGAGACGGTGTGGACGCTTGTTCAGGGAATCTTAGCACCCTTACAGTTTTTGGTATTTGCTGTCAGCACCGTGTTTGTCGTCAACTTTTTGTTGAATGAAACGGGCTTGCTGGCCGCAACCATTTCTGTCGTGGTTAAAACGGCTATTTTATATACGATCATGGTGACGGGAGCGATCTGGGAGAAGGTGGTTTTTGGACGCTATCTATTCGCACCTGCTTTCTTTTGGGAAGACCTCGTCAGTATGGGCGTGATCGCTTTGCATTCTCTGTATCTCCTCATGTGGCTCTCGGGTTTTGGTACACCTCAGGATCAAATGTGGGTGGCCCTGGCGGCTTACAGCGCCTATGTCGTCAACGCCATTCAGTTTCTATTGAAATTTCAAAAAGCGCGGACCAGTTCAACCAAGCCGCTTTCGACCGCTGTAGATGCGGAGATGGCAGTGAGTGTTAGCTCATGAGTTCGGTGATTGCGAGTTCTGTCGAGGAGCACCACCCGGGTCCTCAGACGCAAGAACGCGGACAACGCGCTGTGTTTTGTGGTCTCACGTCGATAATTTGGCTGCATCGACGTATTCAGGATGCCTTTTTCCTCGTAGTTGGTTCGCGAACCTGTGCCCACCTTATTCAGTCGGCAGCGGGCGTTATGATCTTCGCTGAGCCGCGTTTTGCTACTGCAATTCTGAGTGAGCGAGATCTGGCGGGCATGGCTGATTGCCATGAAGAACTAGATCGGGTTGTCGGGGAGCTAATTTCGCGACGTGGCGGCATCAATCGATTATTTCTCGTAGGGTCCTGTCCCTCTGAAGTCATTAAATTGGATCTCGAAACGGCGGCCGCCAAGCTTCAAGTTAAGCACGAAAATAGGGTCCGGATTTCTGCTTTTAGCGGCAGTGGTATTGAGACAACATTTACTCAGGGTGAGGATCAGTGTCTAAAAAGTACCGTTGCTGAACTGCCCTCGCTCGCCAGTGGCGAGCAGAACCTCATCGTACTGGGTACTGTCTCCGATATCGTTGAGGATCAGTTCCGCCGGCTTTTTGATGACCTCGGCATAGGCAACGTGAGTTTTTATCCGGGGCGCAAGGCAGGCGACTTACCCGCTGTTGGAAAAGGCACCCGTGTCATAGCCGCACAACCCTTTGTTGGCGAGACGGCTCGCGCGCTAATCGATCGCGGTGCTGACTTGATTTCAGCGCCATTTCCACTGGGTGCCGAGGGCAGTAAATCATGGTTCGAGGCGGTTGCGAGTGTCTATGACGTGCCGCAGGAACGGGTACAGCAAATCTTGGAGCTACCGTATCAGCGCGCAAAACGCGCATTAGCGCCTCATCGCGCAAAGCTTGAGGGCAAGCGTGTGCACTTCCTGCCTGATTCGCAGCTCGAAATTCCGATGGCGCGCTTTTTGTCGGAGGAGTGTGGGCTCGAAGTGAGCGAGATTGGCACGCCATTTCACGATCAGCTCGTCATGCAGGGAGAGTTAGCTCGGCTTGCAAAAGATGTGTCGATTGTTGAAGGGCAAGATTTGGATCCAGCGTTGGCGCGAGTGCGTGAGTCCCGTCCCGATTTAACAGTCTGTGGAATGGGTATTGCCAATGCGCTCGAGTCCGAGGGATTGAGAACAAAGTGGTCTATTGAGCTCGTTTTCTCCCCAGTTCAAGGCTTTGATCAAGCAGGTGACCTCGCGGCGTTGTTTGCAAAGCCACTGGTTCGTCAAGACATACTCGAGGTTGGGTCATGGAGTTAACGCTGTGGACGTATGAGGGGCCGCCACATGTAGGCGCGATTCGCGTCGCCGCATCAATGCGCGACGTTCACCTCATGCTGCACTCGCCCCAAGGCGATACCTACGCTGATTTGCTGTTCACGATGATTGAGCGCGATGGTAAGCGACCGCCCGTGACTTACACGACATTTCAGGCGCGAGACTTGGGCTCGTCCACTGCTGAGATGGTATTGCACTCGCTTCGAGAAGCCGCAGAGCGATTTAAACCACAGGTGCTGATGGTAGCTGACTCTTGTACGGCTGAACTGATTCAAGACCAGCCCGGCGCATTGGCGCTTGGCGCAAATTTGCCCGTTCCCGTTATCTCATTGGAGATGGCAGCCTATACACGAAAGGAGAACTGGGGCGCGGCGGAGACCTTTTACCAATTGGTGCGAGGCTTGTTATCGCGTCAGGCGCCGCCGCCGGGTTCTGAGCGTCCGAGTCGAGCCGCTGATGTAAGGCCGAGCGTCAATCTGCTCGGCCCCACCAAGCTGGGATTTCGCTGCCGCGATGACGTTGTTGAAATAGAGCGACTTCTGACGTCCATGGGCGTCGATGTCAATGTCGTTGCACCGCTGGGGGCCTCTCCCCGCGATCTTCAGTTAATCCCCAAGGCCGATGCCAACGTGAATTTATGCCCCGAGGTTTCGGATCTGACCTGCAGTTGGCTCGCGCGTACGTTTGGCATGCCAACCATCACTACGATACCGATGGGCTGGGGTGCGACTCGAGATTTTATTACTGAGGTTGCGTCGGTACTGGGTCTCAACATCGATGTGGATGCGGTCGGTGAGTCGCGTTTGCCATGGTATTCCCGATCAATCGACTCGACATATCTGACGGGTAAACGGGTCTTTGTTTTCGCAGATGGCAGCCATGCTGTCGCCGCGGCGCGTGTTGCTCGGGACGAGATGGGTTTTGAGGTAGTAGGCCTCGGAACCTACAGTAGAGAGCGCGCCAGAGATGTGCGTGCAGCAGCCAAGGAGTACGGTCTCGAGGCCTTGATCACCGACAACTACTTGGAGGTGGAGGCGCGAGTTCAGGAGCTTCAACCTGAGATGGTTCTGGGTACCCAGATGGAGCGACATATTGCGAAGCGTCTGGGTATTCCCTGCGCCGTTATTTCAACGCCCGCACATGTTCAGGATTACCCGGCCCGCTATTCTCCACAAATGGGTTTTGAGGGAGCAAACGTCCTCTTCGATACCTGGGTTCACCCGTTGATTATGGGGCTGGAGGAGCACTTGCTTCACATGTTCCGTGACGACTTTGAATTTAATGACAGTGTTGGCCCATCGCATCTTGGTAGTGAGGGCGAGGGAGCCCGGTCAACGGGTCAGTCAGCTGGCGGGCAACCCGACGGTGATAAAACCCTTGTCTGGGCATTTGACGCCGAAAAAGAACTGAAAAAGATACCTTTTTTCGTGAGAGGTAAAGCGCGGCGAAATACCGAGAGATTCGCCGAAGAGCAGGGCCTCTCGACCATTGAAGTAGACACTTTGTATGACGCAAAAGCACACTTCAGCAACTGACGCGTCGACGCCTATAAACGTCGTTCTCGTCACGCTCGATAACCATGTCAATGGTGCAATCGTGCGTGCTGAAAAACGCTTGGTGCATGACTTACCGGGGATTCATTTTCGTAGCTTCGCCGCCACAGAGTGGGAGGGTGATGAAAAGTCACTCATAGAGTGTCGTGAGGCCATTGCCGAAGGCGATATTATCATCGTCACCATGCTGTTCATGGAGCCACACATCAATGCTGTATCCGACGCGCTGGCGGCGAGGCGCGACCACTGTGATGCCTTAGTCTGCTGCATGTCGGCCCCTGAAGTGATGCAATACACTCGTATGGGCCGCTTTACGATGGATAGCGAGCCCTCAGGTCCGATAGCACTGCTCAAGCGTCTGCGAGGAACCCCGAAAGACGGCAAGCCCGCTGCTACGGGCGAGCGCCAGTTGGCGATGCTGCGACGTCTACCGCGTATTCTCCGGTTCATTCCAGGTACTGCACAAGACGTTCGCACCTATTTCTTGACACTACAGTACTGGTTGGCCGGCTCTGAGGACAATCTGGCTCGCATGGTTAACTTACTGGTTCATCGCTACGCGGCTGGTCCCAGAGCCGTATTGCGACAAATAGCGCGCGAACAACCGCCGATTGAGTATCCCGATGTTGGCATTTATCAGATGGAAGGCCGTCAGCGAATCGTCGACTCTGCCGATGGAATTGCTGAACCTGAGGAGCACTCAGGGACAGTAGGCTTACTATTGATGCGCTCCTACGCGCTCGCGGGTAATACACGGCACTATGATGCCGTGATTCAGGCGTTGGAAAGTCGAGGTATCAAAGTGATACCGGCATTTGCAGCAGGACTCGATGCGAGACCGGCCGTGAAACGCTTCTTTATGCAGGAGGGAGAGTCAGTAGTCGATGCTGTTGTCTCCTTGACAGGGTTCTCATTGGTGGGAGGCCCGGCCTACAACGATACTGATGCCGCCCAAGAGATGTTGTCAGAGTTGAATGTGCCCTATCTCGCTGTGCAAGCGCTGGAGTTTCAAAGCATCAACCAGTGGCGGGACTCTCCCATGGGCTTGATGCCCGTGGAAGCAACCATGATGGTGGCCATTCCAGAGCTCGATGGTGCTACCGGCCCCATGGTCTTTAGCGGGCGTAATCGTGACGACCCCAAACGATCATTTGATATGAGCCCAGAGATGGAGCGTATCGATCGATTGGCTGATCGTATTCGAAAGCTTGTTACGTTGCGCCGCATGCCGCGATCTGACCGAAAAATTGGCATCACGATCTTTAATTTCCCCCCAAATAGTGGGGCTATGGGGTCAGCGGCCCATCTCAATGTATTTCGCTCGGTGCTCAATACGCTGACCGCCTTAAAAAAAGCGGGCTATGTTGTTGATGTGCCCCCCAGTGTCGAGGCGCTCCGAGAAGCCTTATTGGTCGGTAATTCAGAACGCTACGGTGCTGAAGCCAATGTCCATGCAACCATTTCGGTTGATGACCACGTCGCGCGGGAGCCCTATTTAGAGGAAATTGAAGCGCAGTGGGGCCCTGCCCCTGGCAAGCACTGGACCGACGGTCGTCAGCTGTTCGTGTTGGGCAAGACATTTGGCAATGTCTTTATCGGTGTGCAACCCGCTATGGGTTACGAAGGCGATCCCATGCGTCTTTTGTTCGAGGGTGGGCTAGCACCAACACACATTTTTTCTGCTTATTATCGATGGCTACGAGAAGATTATGCGGCTGACGCAGTTCTGCATTTTGGAACGCATGGTGCGTTGGAATTCATGCCCGGTAAGCAAGTGGGCTTATCAGATAAGTGCTGGCCAGATCGCCTTATTGCGGATCTTCCGAATTTTTACTTGTACGCCGCTAATAATCCGTCCGAGGGTCTCATTGCGAAGCGTCGTTCGGCTGCGACATTGATCAGTTATTTAACGCCGCCTGTAACGCGCGCAGATCTTCACAAGCAGTTTGCGGAGCTTCGCTCCATGATTGATCGTTGGCGCACTCGCGATCCTAGGGCGCATGACACGCAGCTCATGCCATTGTTAGAAGCTATTTCGGCTCAAGCCGAGCGCTGTGAATTGAGTCATTCGGCTACACCTGAGCGCATCGTGGATGCCGAGCCATGGGTGGGCGAGCTGAGGACGCAACTGGATGAAATTGAAACGGCCTTGATTCCCTTCGGTATGCATGTGGTTGGCGCACCCATGTCGTCGGATGAGCGTGCAGAGACTATGTCAGCCATTGCCGAAGCCGGTGGTGCTAAAGAGGTAGATCCGCTTCGTCTCGATAGGCTTCTTGCATCACATGATAAGGGCGCACTACAGGCAATGCTGACCGAGAGTGCTGTCGCCGCTGATAAAGCGCCAGAATTGGCGGATCGTCTGTGCGATGCCTTCGAAAACCTTGCTAAAGAATGCGAGTTACCTGCCTTAATTGACGCTCTGGACGCAAACTTCATCCCGCCTGTTTCGGGGGGAGACCTCATTCGTAACCCCGAAAGTTTGCCTACCGGGCGAAATCTTCACGGCTTTGACCCGTTTCGGCTGCCCAGCGCCTTTGCGGTTATCGAGGGTGAGCGTCAGGCAAAGCAGCTGATAGCGAGACATGTGGCAGATTCGGGATTACTTCCTACGTCAGTGGCCTTGGTGTTATGGGGCACCGATAATTTAAAGAGCGAGGGTGTCGCTATCGGTCAGGCGCTGTCCTTGATCGGTGCACGACCGAGGTTTGATAGCTACGGTCGACTGTGCGGCGCTGAGCTCATTTCGCTGAGCGAGTTGGGCCGTGCCCGAATAGACGTATTGATGACGCTGTCGGGTATTTTCAGAGATCTGTTACCGATGCAGACACGATTACTCGCCGAGGCGGCTTTTCTGGCAGCGGACGCGGACGAGCCTCTCGAGCTGAATCCCATTCGGCGCAGTGCGTTGGCTTACCAAGAAAAACATGGGTGTGATCTCGATACCGCCGCTCTGCGCGTTTTTAGTAACTCAGAGGGCGCTTACGGCTCGAATGTGAATATGCTAGTCGACTCTGGACGGTGGGATGATGAATCGGAGTTCGCTGATACCTACACAAATCGAAAGGGATTCGCCTACGGCAGAGCCGGAGCGGTATCTCAGCAGACCGAGCTGTTAAATGAAGTCTTAGGCAATGTTGATCTCGCCTATCAGAACCTTGACTCTGTCGAGCTTGGCATTACAACAGTCGATCACTATTTCGATACCCTAGGTGGCATAAGTAGTGCGGTACAGCGAGCAAAAGGTGATTCGGTGCCTGTGTACATTGCTGACCACACGGGCAGCGGTGACGGGAAAGTTCGCACCTTGGATGAACAAGTGGCTCTAGAGGCGCGAACACGTCTGCTCAATCCAAAGTGGTATGAATCAATGCTCGATCACGGGTACGAAGGTGTGCGTCAAATCGAGGCACACTTAACCAATACCATGGGTTGGTCAGCCACAGCAGGTGGTGTGGCGCCATGGGTTTACAAGCAAGCATCAGAAACATTCATTCTTGATGAAGATATGCGACGCAGGTTGGCGGAACTCAATCCTGTGGCAGCATCTCGTGTCGCGAACCGGCTCATTGAGGCACAAGAAAGAGACTATTGGGGAGCTGACGAGGAACAACTCGAGGCGCTTAGGCGCGCGGGCGAAGACTTGGAAGACCTTCTCGAGGGTATCACGGGGGAAGTGGCAGCATGAATTCACCAAATCAATTTATTCCAGTAAAAGACGTGGGTCGCGGTGATGGCGAGGGCAGTGTTCAGGTCCATCTCGACGAGCAAATAGATGCGGCAAAAGCCAAGGTGTTTGCGGTTTACGGTAAAGGCGGGATTGGTAAGAGCACGACCTCTTCGAATCTCTCTGTCGCTTTTTCTAAATTGGGCAAGCGCGTCATTCAGATAGGCTGTGATCCCAAACATGACTCGACATTTACGCTGACAAAATCACTGATACCGACGGTCATCGATGTGCTCGAATCCGTGGAGTTCCATGCGGAAGAGCTGCAAACAGAGGACTACGTTCAAATCGGCTACAACGGTGTTATGTGTGTCGAGGCGGGCGGTCCGCCGGCAGGCACCGGCTGCGGTGGTTATGTCGTTGGTCAGACGGTCAAACTGTTGAAGCAGCATCACTTACTCGATGATGCTGATGTGGTGATTTTTGACGTTTTGGGTGACGTGGTCTGCGGTGGATTTGCATCGCCACTTCAGCACGCTGAGCGCGCTTTAGTGGTTACAGCCAACGATTTTGATTCGATTTTTGCGATGAACCGGATCGCGGCCGCGATAGAAGCCAAATCCAAGAATTATGGTGTCCGTTTGGGTGGTGTTATTGCCAACCGAAGTGCAGAGACCGACGAGATTGACCGCTTTAACGCGGAGGTGGGTCTGGGCCGCGTTGCGCACTTCAAAGACCTCGATGTGATTCGCCGCAGTCGACTAAAGAAGTCCACTTTATTTGAGCTGCCGGAGACGCCGGAATTAAAAGCCGTGCAAGACGAGTATCTGCAGTTGGCTGAGGGTTTGTACTACGGATCAAAATCCTACGATGTGAAGCCGATGAAAGATCGCGATCTATTTGATTTTCTGGGGTTTGATTGATGGCACAGGCTAACTATCAGGAGCGCCGGCAGCAGATCGAACATTATTTTGATCGAACCGCTGCGGACGTTTGGGCGCGACTGACGTCAGACGAGCCAGTTAGCGGCATTCGCGAGACCGTGCGTGCAGGTCGCGAGTCGATGCGCAATCTGTTGCTCAGTTGGCTTCCCGATGATCTATCAGGAAAACGTGTGTTAGATGCGGGCTGCGGTACCGGTGTTATCTCGATAGAGCTGGCACGGCGCGGTGCTGAGGTTGTTGCAGTAGACCTTTCTGAGTCGCTCATCGATCTTGCTAATCAGCGCTACTCGAGCTTGGCGGAATATCGACAGATTGAGTTTGTCGTTGGCGACATGCGACAGATCGAAGGGGAGCGTTTTGACCACGTCTTAGCCATGGATTCGATTATTCATTACGCGGCAAGAGATGGCATAAAAACGCTTGAGACATTAGCTGCCAATGTGGACGCGTCAATGGTCTTCACCTTTGCGCCGAAAACACTGCCCTTGGCCGCTATGCATGCCGTCGGAAAGTTCTTTCCGCGTGCGGACAGAGCGCCGGCGATTGAGCCGATTGCCCCGAGTGCACTTTTACGGTCTCTGACTGGTTCGACTGCGCTCAGTGCATGGCAGGTGGGTAGGGAACATAGGGTATCGACTGGCTTTTACACCTCTCAGGCACTGGAGTTGATTGGACCATGCTGATGACTCGTGAGCAGTTTATGGCGCTAACCGCTCGAGTAAACGAGCGGTATTTGCCATGGCTCAATGTCGTTCAGGGTGATTTAACACTGTCAAAACTCGCACGATTGTCACTTTTTCAGGTCTCCGTGGGGATCTGTTTTGTTCTGCTCAACGGCACTTTGAATCGGATCATGGTCGTTGAGTTAGGGCGCGCCGCTTGGATCGTATCCGCCATGCTCGCCTTGCCTCTGCTATTAGCGCCCGCGCGAGTATTGATTGGGTATCGATCTGACAATCATCAGTCATTTTTGGGATATCGACGCTTACCCTATTTATGGATGGGTACATTAGGTCAGTTTGGTGGTTTGGCATTGATGCCATTTGTCTTGATTCTCATGACATCCCCCGACCCAAGCGCGTCTTGGACTGGGTTTGCCATGTCTCTCGGCGCACTACTGCTAGTCGGTGCGGGCATGCACACGACACAAACTGCCGGTCTTGCGCTGGCCACTGACTTGGCGACTGAGAAAACGCGGCATCAAGTGGTAACGATGCTCTATCTGATGCTCCTCGTAGGAATGCTTATCGGCGCTCTAGGCTTCTCTCTATTACTCGAGCCGTTTAGTTATTTTCGGTTGATACAAGTGATTCAGGGTTCGGCCTTGGTTGTAGCGGCACTCAATATTGTAGCCATGTGGCAGATGGAGCCGCGACGGCCGGACCTCACAAGCTTTGACCTATCGCGTCCCACCTTTAGTGAGTCTTGGCGCACCTTATCCGCTAATCCTGGTGCACATCGACTGCTGATTGCCGTGGCCCTTGGCACCTTGGGATTTAGCATGCAAGAAATTTTGCTCGAGCCCTACGGAGCGGAGGTTCTGGCGATGTCTGTGAGCCAGACGACTCGGTTAACGGCCGCATTTGCGATAGGTATGCTGCTTGCAATGGCTTTGTCAGCGCGATATCTGGGCCGTTCCGGAGAGCCCATTCGACTCGCAGCCTATGGCGCTGTTGTCGGTGTTTTCGCCTTTGCTGCGGTCATCATGGCGGGTGCCATGGAGTCCCTCTTGCTGTTCGCGATTGGCACCTTACTCATTGGCGTCGGCAATGGTCTCTTTGCCGTTGGGACACTAACTGCTGCCATGTTGTTGGCCGGTAGCGCACCTGCAGGATTGGTCATCGGTACCTGGGGTGCCGTACAAGCTACCGCACTAGGGTGTGCGGTTTTTCTTGGCGGCGCCTTAAAAGATGTCACCGAGACATTGATCAGCAGCGGCGTGCTAAGTGCGCAGTTAGCGGGTCCTGCGACACCATACGGTGCTGTGTATCACCTTGAAATAATCATCCTATTCGCCTCTCTCGTTGCACTGGGTCCATTGGTGCGACGGTTAGGCAATGACAAGAACCACCCACTCACAATGCAACTTGCCGAATTCCCAAGTTAAAAACCACTACCAGGAGGACACACCATGGGTACTGGAGAAATTTATTTAGACTTTGCAGCGATAACGTTTACCGTATTTTGCGGCGCGTTCGTTTTCCTTGTGCTCTACCTTCACAAAGAAGGTAAGCGAGAGGGCTTTCCAATTCGTCACGATGGTCGCGTTGACTCATTTGGCGATGGTGTTGGCGGTCTCCCTGACCCCAAGACCTATAAGATGGCGCATGGTCAAGGGGAGCGCACAGTCCCCGGCCCTATGCCAGAGCAATATGAATTAAAAGCGACACCGACTCGCCCACATCCGGGTGCTCCATTGGAGCCAACGGGTGATCCGATGGTCGACGGTGTTGGACCTGCGGCCTACGCGATTCGTCCAGAGCGGCCCGATCTCACGATTGATGGTGCTCCACGGATTGTGCCATTACGCGTCGACAGTGATCACAAGGTGCACCGGAACGATCCGGATCCCCGAGGGAAGGCAGTTTACGGCTGCGACGGTGAGCAAGGCGCTACAGTCGTCGATCTTTGGGTTGACCGCGCTGAGCCGCATTTTCGTTACGCGGAGCTCGACGTAGGTGACCGCAGGGTCCTGCTTCCTATGAACTTTGCGCGTGTAAAGAAAGATGGGAGTGTGCACGTTAAGTCTATTCGAGGCGATCAGTTCAAGCAGGTTCCAGGGCTGGCTAATCCCGATCAGGTAACGCTACAAGAAGAGGACAAAATTGTGGGCTTCTATGGTGGCGGCACAATGTACGCGATGCCTGACAGACAGGAGCCCTGGCTGTGAATGAGTATGGAAACGAGCCAATAAACGGCCTGCCATCGGAGTTGCCTGAGGGCGAACATGTTCTTTGGCAGGGCTCGCCAAGTTGGGAGTCTATCGCGAAACGGGTGTTCCAAGTTTACAGCGCATCGCTGTATTTTATGCTGCTCATCGCTGGGCACCTGGTCTATCGAATAATGGATGGTGCCGCAGTTTCAGTGCTAACAGGCACCCTTGCTTGGCAAGGCGGCTTGGCGTTGACAGTGGTAGGGATTCTGGCCGTTATGGCCAAGCTATATGCGGGCAGTACCCTATACACCATCACGAATCGGCGTTTGGTCATTCGGTCTGGTGTGGCACTACCAATGATTGTCAATTTGCCGCTTACCAAAGTGGAGTCTGCGGGACTGAGGCGTTTGAGCGATGGCAGTGGTGATATTACGTTCTTGCCGGTCGAGGGCACAAAGGTATATTGGTTGATGCTTTGGCCGCACATTAGGCCGTTCAGTTTCCGCCGAGTACAACCACTGCTGAGGGGTATAGAGGATCCCGATGTCGTGGCTCGATTGCTGGTCAATGTCATAGAAGAAATGCGCGATGCGCCAAGTGAGCACGAAGCGGCACAGATCGCTACGGCATAGAAGATGCTAGTACGACACTAGCTGGGGGTTAATGTGGGTTTGCCCGGGTTGTTATTCGGGGTGCTTCGGCACCCCATCTTTTTGATTTTGGCGGCTTTAGGCCTAGCTTGGTCTCTGGTAGCGGTAAACAATGAGGGACACCAGGGACCGCCGCAAAAGCCAGAAGTTGAAATTTTAGCTCGAGTAGCGCTCTCGGTGGTCGATGGTGATGCCGGTGCGGTGATGATTTTCCCCACCGGTCAAACAGAACCTATTCGCAAATATCAGGCGGGAGAAGGCAGTTTTTTTAGGGGCGTCATGCGCACCTTGGTTCGCGAGCGGGTCGCACGTTCAATGGACAGTAAAGCTGAATTTGTCCTCGAGCTTACCTCCGCGGGAGGACTGATCTTAATCGACGAGTTGACCGGTTACTGGATTGCAATTGAGGCGTTTGGCCCAGACAACTACCAAGAATTCAGACTTATTTTTGACAGAGCTCGTGCCTCGAGCTCCGCTCGCGCTGAGCTCTCGTAGAACATGTTTTGGCCCGCCTTTGTGACTGCTGTATCCGCGTGGTGGCTCCTCACCGGGCTTGCCTTAGTACTAGTTCACCAGTCGGATAAGCGAGCGCATCGAGGCTTTATGATGCTGTCAGTACTTGCATTAACGGCCTGGCTTGTGACGCCATTTAATGCCAGTGCCGACACGCCGATGTCAGCCGCTATCGGTTTTATTCTCGGACTCATCATCTGGGGTTGGTTGGAAGTCAGTTATTTATTGGGTTACGTCAATGGTCCCAACCACGCCCCCTGCGCTGCGAATGCCACCATGTGGGAGCGTTTTAAAGGGGCCGTTTCAACGACTATTTATCATGAGGCTTGCGTGGTTGCGTCAGTTGCCTTGCTAGCTATTGTCAGCGTTAACGAACCCAACCCCACCACCTTTTATACGCTCAGTGTGCTTTGGTTAATGCGTTGGAGCGCCAAATTAAATCTGTTCTTCGGCGTTCGCGCATTTAATGATCGCTGGTTACCGGAGCATCTCAATTATTTGAGTTCCTACCTTAAAACGGATCGGCTCAGCCTATTTTTACCCCTGTCGACCTGCGCAGGTTTTTATGTGACCTATATTATCTTTACGAGTGCTGCTGCCGTTCCTGATCTGACCAGTCAACTGTCACTCTATTTGATCGCAAGTTTGATGCTTTTGGCGTCAGTTGAGCATCTTTTTCTAATGTTTCCGGTAAATGAGGCAGCGCTGTGGCGATGGGCGCGGTCCGACGTGCCGCCACCAAGGGCGGTTCGATTGGAGCATGATGACGTATGAACGCCCTTTTTGGATCTTTTTTACGTCAAGTATCCTTGACGGCTCAGATTTCGAGGCATAGGGTAGGGCTATCGGGGGCTATCGTGCACCCGGAACTGACTGGTGCTCCTGTAGCGCTTCCGTACGCGGTCTTCGGTCGACGAAATACCGGCGAACCCAGCCAGCGATTAACGCGGTATTGAGCGGGATGCAGTGAACATGACTTGGTCGAATCAAAAGCCTCCAGGCTTGGATGACATCTTTGATCGGTTTGACAGTCCTCATGCCATAGCGGGGGACGCGCTTGCGGTTGTCGATAGCAACGCGCACGAGACACTGTCTGCCGCCCTTACTGCGATGTCGCAGGCAACATCTGCTCTTTACATACATATCCCATTTTGCCCGAGCAGATGCTTAAGTTGTGACCATCTTACGATCGTCGAGCACGACCAAAAGGCGATGGATCGTTACTTAAAGACACTGCATGACGAATTAGCGTTGATGTCAGCGAAAGCGGGCAAAGCAATCTGTATCAACCGTATTCATATTGGTGGTGGATCGCCCAACTACTTGGATGATGTCCAGCTCGCAGGCCTAATGGCGTCAGTGCATAGTGCATTCGCAGTGACGTGTGATGCTGAGATTTCTATGGAGATCAATCCTCGTCGCACGTCACGATCACAGTTAGATTTACTGCAGGGACTGGGTGTTCGACATTTACACCTTGAGGTCCGGGACGTCGATTCTAGGGTGCAGAATGAATTGGGTCGGACTCAGTCGTTCAGCTTGCTGGAAGATGTATTCAGTATTGCTCGTGATATGAAATTTGACAGTGTGAATATGGACCTCGTGTTCGGACTCCCGGGGCAGACCTCGAAGTCGATCAAGTCCAGTATCGCCATGATTGCTGAACTGGCGCCTGATATGTTGGTATGCCAGCAGTATACGCGTCGGCCGCAACAGTTCCCGCATCAGGCGGCTATCGCCAGTGACGCTATGCCAAGTCTCGCCGAAAAATTGGCGATTTT
>CAJYAI010000014.1 GCA_913064725.1 uncultured Alteromonadaceae bacterium
TACGACGCCGTAGAAAAGAATGTATTTAACGGCGCGATTCCTTTGAAATACGCTCAGTTAGCGGCATTGTCGGCCTCTGTGGCGATGCGATGCGAATACTGCATTCCCGCACATACCGCCTTCGCCAAAGCCGCAGGCGCCACCGACGAAGAGATAAAAACTGCCGTTGCGATTGCTGCGGATGTGGCGCTGAACAGCTCGATGCTCTACGGCAACCAGTTTGATATGGATACGTTCTTGAAAATGTTCGAGTAGTTTTAGTCGCCATCGTTCAAGCCCGCCTAACGCGGGCTTTCTTAGATTTCTCCCAGCACCACGCAGGTGAGCCTCGTACATTTTTTGTTCAGCGTCTGACACTTCCGATGCCTCGCTTAATTCCACCAGCGCGCATTCGTTAGTTTGCATGTCGTGACGTCAGATTTACCTGAGTGACTTTGGCCCGATCGTTGAATGGAGCTTATTAGACTCGCGTTAGCTGCATGTTTCGGCGCCGAATCGGGCGAAGAGACATGCTGTCTATGCGAAGTGATTAGAATAAACAGCGGTTATCTTGGCCACGACGGTTTTTCGTCCGCTAGGCTCGACGTTGTCTATATGACGTTGTCTACAAAGTGTAAGTCAGTAAAAGCGGAGGCACTGTGCTGAGTGACTCCGCTGTGTCTTTTCAGGCGTTTAAACTGAAGTTACTCAGCCTTTGTGCTGCCACCTACCGGTTGAATAGCCCATACACGGGGGTTGTCGCACTCAGCGAGAGCACCGTCACCCCAAATCGACCGGTACTCGCTCCAATTAAGCTCTCCCATTTTCTCCACGGCAGCGCCTCTCTCGCCCAATGATCCTGTGACCCAAACATCGTAGTAAGTGGCCTCATTTTCACGCGCGTCACCTACCCGTGGTACCCAGACATAGTTGCCGCCTGCAATCTCGTTCTTATCAAACCATTCCATCGTTTCGGTTTGCGCCCGATAGAGCTGATTCCAAACCACATCGTCCTTTGCCGTGCATGATCGCACCTGCAAAAAGGCGGGCTTACCCATCCCCTCGAAAGGTCGTCGCTCTAAGGTTGTCCAGAATGAGTGCGTATTGCAGGTTGAAACGGCGTCGAACTTGGCCTGCAGTTTCTGGCCCTTGGCGAGCCATTCGTCGGCTACGGTGCCAAGCGTTGCTTGGTCCTCAGAAAAACCAACCCAGATGAAATCCATGGGGAAATCATCTAGTGCGGCGAGGTAGGGCGTCATGACACCCGCCTGATAGGTCTCAGAAAAGTTTTCGCTAGCAAATTCGCGCCACTCGTCGGTTACCTTCATCAAGTCCGACATGTCTTTCCCGTCGTTGAAGCTACATGCAAAAAACTCCATGGCGCCTCTGTGATGATCAGCTTGGACTGAGAGAGAAAAACCACTCAGTAATAGTGTTATTACCCATACGCTTTTTTTCATTGTTATCTCCTTGGTGTTGTTTTTTCTGATTGTCTTGGGGCTGTTATTCAACCGCCTTCAACCTAGCACGTGAGATTTCGCGCTTAATTACGTATTGATGAATTTCAGGGTGATTTGGTAGGGATTGTCACAATCGGTGTAACGATGTCCGCGCCACTAAATGGCGATGACTCTCTAGAGTTGGCGTCTCGAGACCTAGACTGAGCGATGTTTGTCTATCCTCAGCTCTGTATTAGGCTGCGTTTCGCGCGTTCTTACTTTTGTCGCTCTGCGCGGTCAGGAAGGCCTCGCTCGGTTTGTAGATAGGTCGCAAAGCTTCCTAGCCAATGACTGCCCATGTAGTGCATGTCACCCAGTACCGCACGCAAGCCGGCTTCCCGATGTGCCTCCACGACAGCACGCAGGGTTGAACGGCGGGCGTCATCGACAGGCAAGCCAGACATAATGCCTTCCAGCATCCACGCGCGACTGGTATTCAGCCCATCCAAGTGCGCTAATTTGCCATCGGTCTTATCGGTAACGACAGCCGGTTGCAGCCAGGATTCGCCAGCCTCGGCATCGAGATCGGGGAAAAATGCACTGAGCCAGTCGCTGAACTCCGCCTCAGTCATGATGCGTCGCATGAGATCTGCTTCTGCGATACACGGCGACAGGAAGTCCTGTCCCGACGGTTCGTACGCGAGCGGACAGTTACGGTCATCGATGTACAAAGACCGAATACGTGAGCTTAAGAGTGATTCAAACGCAGTGTCTGAGGCGACTCGACTCCAGTCCAACATCAGACCAAAAGCAAAGGCTGTCTGACTGTGCTCACCGGTACGAATAGGGTGGGTCAGTTTGGGCAGCCAGTCCGAGATGTTCGCAACGGCCTGTGCCTCAAGGGGCGCTAAAACATTGAGCCAGATTTTCGCTTCTTGGTGCGGTGACTGTCGAAGTTCGGTGGTGAGTTGCAGCAACCAAGCAATTCCATAGGGACGTTCAAAAGACGCCATACCGGGTCGTTGATAGTTAGCCAGCTCGCCAGCAATATTGGCATGGGTAAAGCTTTGGTTCAGCTTCTCGACGATAGTGGGTCGGTCGATGATGTCTGCATGTGTATTGAGAAGGCGGACAAGTAGCCAGTGTCCGTGGACCGACGAGTGCCAATCGAAGCAGCCGTAAAACGCGGGATAGAGCTCACGCGGCGGCTTTAGGTCTTCATCGCTATTCATGACATGCGCGATTTTGTTGCCATATTCCTTATGAATGCACTCGAGTGCGAGATTGGAAAAGATCAGCGGATAAGCCTGCGTAACGTCTGTTTGATCACTGATTGCCGCATTAGGTGAGTCGTTTACGGCGCGCGGCTGCTCCACAGCATTACTCGATGGTTCAGTGCAGGCACACAAAAACAGTATGAGGGTGAGCAGTGGCAGGTTTGGAAGTACTTTCATGGCAATGCTTCTCTGATCTATTCGATCCAACATATGACGGTTTACTAGGCTATATCAAGGCGGATTAAGGGGGGTAATAGGACTAAGCTTCGGCAGCACTAAAGCTCAATGCAAAGCTGCATTTTCAAGGGAACACGCTCTAGTATGTTTGAATCACACTAATGTCACATTGGGATGTATAAATTGAAAGTCTCAAAACCATAAAGTTGCGTTTAATAGGGAGATATTGATGAGAAATATTATTTTTTTCGTGGCAATACTGCTGATGGGTGCAGGCTGTGCCAAACAAGACGAAGGTGAGGCGGCTACTGCTGTAGTTGCCGCTCCTGAAGTGACAGAGACTGCAGCTGACGATGGCCCTGATGCTTACTATGAGTATCTTTGGTGCAATCAAGGCGACGATTTTTCGCAAGAAAAATTAGCTGAGCTTACTGCTAACTGGAACACAGTAATCGATGGTTTAGATGCACCGACGCTAGCCGCATTTGGGTACATACCAAGAGATACAGACATGGAAGATTTCGATGGTCTGTGGGTACTTCGGTGGGACTCTAAGGACGATAGTGCGGCGGGATGGGAAGCTTACGCTGCCTCGGAAGCGGGTCAAGCGCACGAAGCGACTTATGCATCAGTGCTAGCGTGCGGCAGTGAGGTAGGCGTTAATCGGTTTGGTTTTGACGCATATATCCCGCAACCTATGCCCGCAAGCTTTACTGGCGAGCCCGCCCCGTATTTTCTGACTAACACTTTTTGCTCGTACAACGATGGAAAGGGTCCTGCAGATTTGCGCGCCGTTGTAATGGAGGAGTATCTACCGATGTTGGCGGCCGGTGCTGAGCTTAACCCGGAGTCCAGTTACTGGTTCATGGTCGGCGTACCTGACTTTGAGGAGAGAGTGGCAGGCCCGTTTGACTTTAACTGGATCAATTATTGGCAAACAGCTCAAGAAGCGGAAGCGTCATCGACTGCATTCGCCTCGTCAGAGGAAGGACAGGCAATGATGGTTTCCCTCGGCGAAGTGGCAAGCTGTCAAGATGCCCAGGCGTGGGATGGCTACCTAATCCGTTCAAATGCTGAGGCTTGAACGAGCTTAAAGATCGAACTGGGGCCGGTTGACCGGCCCCAATCTTCCCGGCATAGAAACGTTGAAGGTAAAAAATCCCCTCTAGCATCAGCTTCGTTTCGCGGGGGACGGCGCAAGTTTTAGTCGAGAGCGCAAACCGTACACTAATAACTTACGCTCTAACTATCCCAAGATTTATCGACATTTTTGCTACGCTATTTTGGGTGGGTAAGAAGCTATCCAAAGTTTTTTAGAAGCGACCAAATGCCCCGATACAGTCTTGCATAGTCTGGCCTCTGTTAGCCTCGCGGCTGTTGCACTCGGCGAGGCTGGTACTGATGCTGCATCCTATCGAACCGATAACGTACGACGTACTGTTATGAGAGAACTCGAGCCTGCGGTTAAGAAAACGAATGATGATGCGAGCTCGACCCCCTTAGTGATTAATTTTTTTATGAGCAGTGTGCACTTGGTAGGTTGCTGTAGAGCGCCTAGTAATCAAGTCAAAGGGTAACGTAGCGACAGAGTCGTCATTCTCTATTTGTCTCAGCTCATTAATGAGAAGTGATATCGCCTTCTGCGATATGGCTTGAATGGGTTGTCGGATGGTGGTCAGCGGAGGCCAGATCATTCTCGAAATTGGACTGTCATCGAAGCCGGCAATCGAAATGTCATCTGGGACTGACATACCGCTGCGCAGAGCGGCCATAGTCACGCCAGCTGCCATTTCGTCGTTACTGGCAAAGATAGCTGACGGGGGTGTTGCGAGTTTGAAAAACTGCTCTCCGGCAAGCAACCCGGCTTTAAAAGTATAGTCGCCTGCATAGATGTATTCAGATTTGATAGCCAGCCCTCTCTCTTGCATGGCATTTTGAAATCCCTCAAGGCGTCTACTGGTGGTTGTGGTCCCCTCTCGACCCTGGACAAAGCCAATATTAGTGTGACCTAAATCGGCTAGGTGCCGGGTCATGGTTGCAGCTGCTGACACGTCATCCATGCCAACGCTGAGCCCACCATTGGAGGATTCGTTAGAGGCTATTTTCACGTAAGGAGTTTCTTGCTCTTTGAGCAATGCCAGAACATCGGGTGAGTCACAGATAGGAGGTGGAAGCAAAACACCATCCAAATTTGATTGGATAATAAGCCGACGCAAATCGTGGATCATCGATTCATCTTGTGAGCGCATGGGCTCCACGATTAAGTGGTACCCCTCTTCTCTCGTCTGGTGTATGGCGCCGCGCAATAAGTCAACGATGTAATCGGAATTGGGGTTATCAAACACCAAACCTATGAGATAAGACCGAGTTCCCACGGCGGCACGAGCCGCGATACTGGGCCGATAACTTACTTCACGTATCGCGTCCTCAACCTTACTGCGAGTACTCTCGCTAACATTACGCTCGCGTCGAACCACGCGCGACGCGGTTTTAATCGACACTCCGGCAAGTTTCGCAACGGAAGCCAAAGTCGATTTTTTCTCATTCATTTACTGACAGGTTCCTTAAAACGCGTTGTACATTAGTTCACTATTAGCCATAGGTAAACACAGTCCACGGCGATGAACTGAGCGCCTCGTTTGTCGCTTTATCAAAAAAAGAAGCTAATAATTCCCAGGCGGCTCTTCGGCAATACAGTCTCCTTCGCCGTTGGCTGTTGCATCATGACAATATTGTCATTAGTCTGCAAACAGGCATAAAAAAAACACGAGTTTTTCTAATAAACTCAAAAGCTAACAATCCGTGATCAGTCATCAAAAGGGTACCGTAATGAATATTATAAAGTCGGGATTCGGTTTTTTCTTAGCGACCCTTTTGGCGGGTTGTGGAGGCAGTGAATCTGGTCCGAGCGAGATTACGTCTTTTACCAACTTACAGGCGATCAGCTTTGAGACTAACACCTATACTCTCATTGTAGGTAATTCGGAAACGCTCGAGGCATCCGGGGGCTCTGGTACGGGTGCGCTGAGCTACGAGAGCACAGATGAGGCGGTGGTAAGTGTCACGCAGAGCGGTGTAATCACAGCAAATTCGGTCGGTACAGCTACTATCACGGCGACTAAAGCGGCTGATAATCTATATTCAGCGGCAAGCGCAACAGTTGCGATTACGGTCACGCCGAAAATAGAGCAGAACATTGCGTTTCCCAGTGACACCTACAGCGTCATCATCACCAACCAAATAACGATCACTCCCACAGGTGGTGAGGGCGACGGCGCAGTCTCGTTTTCCAGCAGTGATGACAGCATCGTGACGGTCTCAAGCGATGGCGTGGTAACTGGCATAAGCCTAGGTACTGTTACCGTCACGGCGACTAAAGCGGAAGACAGTACCTTCGCCGAAGCCACGGCCCAAACCTCTGTAACGGTTACACCAAAACTGGCTCAAAGTATTACGTTTGGGGAGCAGAGCTACACAGTCGTTCTCGGCAACTCACAGTCCGTGACTGCTTCTGGTGGGCCTGGAATTGGTCAGATTTCCTATGTGAGTAGCGATTCTTCAATTGCGACTGTAAACAGTGCGGGACTAGTAACAGGTGTCGCCATTGGCAGCGTCACCATCACAGCTTTTAAAGCAGCCGACAGCACCTACGAAGAGGCAAGTGCGACCACGACTGTCAATGTTTCAGGTTTGCTTCAACAAACTATTGGCTTCTCATCGAGCGCTTACACGCTTACGGTGAATGACTCTCAAACCATTACAGCAACTGGTGGCGAGGGCACGGGACAGATTACTTATTCCAGCGCAGATGAGTCCGTCGTTACAATAAGTGCGACTGGACTGGTTACGGCGGTAAACGTTGGTTCAACCACAATCACCGCGGTAAAGGCGGCGGACACCCTATATGCAGAAACTTTTGTAACGGCGTCTGTGACTGTCGAGCCTGCCGTCCCTGACGCGCCGGTAATCAGTGTGGTATGGACTGGAAACGGCCGTTTAACCCTCGGCTGGGCTGATGTGACTGACGCAACGTCTTATAGTTTGTTCTACGCAACCGAGAGTATTGCCGCACTGGATGACCTAGCCAACCTCGAGTCATTGGATGGTGCCGTGACAGTCCTCGATGTTACCTCTGACTACACGCTGGCGGGTCTTGAAAACAATACGCAGTACTTTTTAGTTGTTACAGCGTTGACAGGGTCAGTCGAAAGTCCGATTAGTAATGAGTTGGTGTCAACGCCCATGAATCCACTGAATGACACTGGCATCACGGTGAGTGGTAATGGGACTTCTGGCATCAATGCGACCTGTACCAAGGCCATTCAAAATGGTGGACACGTTCCTCAAGACTGTGACCAAGGACGAGATGCAGATACCACTATTGCAGCCAATAAAGCGGGAACCGGAGTCGCTGCCTTTGACTACACGAAATTAGGGAGTGACGGCAGCGCGATCCCGGTCCAAAACGGGACATGGTCAGCAACAGGCACTGAGGCCGACGGTACTCTTTGGTCCTGCGTTCGTGACAATGTGACGGGGCTGATTTGGGAGGTTAAAACCACTACTGGAACACATTCATTTAACGTCAAAGGCACGTGGCAGAATCGAAACACTCTTGCCGACACTACAAATACTGAAGGCCTTTGTGGCATAACAGATTGGAGAGTACCATCGCTGACGGAATTACTCACCATCGTTAATAATGGGCGACAAAATCCCGCGTTTGACGTACCGCGCTTCCCTAATGGCAAGAGCCAATCTTACTGGACGAGCGACCCTATCTCGGGTGTTGCCACCAATGCTTGGACGGTGAACTTTTTTGCAGGGATTGGTAATTCGAAGGCCAAAACCTCAAATTTCCAAGTCAGGCTGGTGTCTGGGGCTTACGCCGCTTCTAAATTTGATGCGGCTCGGTTCATTGATAACGGTGACGGAACCCTCAGCGATGTTGTCACTGGGTTGATGTGGAAACGCTGCCCAGAGGGCTTGTCGGGTGAGGACTGCAGTAATGGCTCGGCATCTACCTTAGTCTGGGGAGGTTCTATGAAGGCGGCAAGAGACTCCACCTACGCGGGCTATGACGACTGGCGTTTGCCCAATATGAAAGAGATGCAAACCTTGGTCGATGTCACCAAGAACAATCCGGCGCAGGACACGAGTGTGTTTCCGAACCCTACCAATGTGCTCAATTATTGGACGTCGTCACTGACCAAAAAAGCGAACCCCGTAACGCAGTCTTATCGGATTAATTTTCAGCGAGGGCTCAGTCAGTTCGTTGCACGCACAGGGTCTCAGAACGCGCAGTGGCTCGTACGGGATGATATCTGATGTTGTTTGACAGTCAGCTAATTAGGGCTCAAACCGCTAAAAATTCAGGCTTAGACAGTCGCGATCCAAATACAGATGTATTCGTGCCTGCGAGCGAGATCGAATCAAAATCGAGGAGTCACCCCATGAAAGGACATCGTGATCGCATATTTGCGGCAGTGCTACTGGTAACTGCCATGATTGCAGCGTTATCCATTTCTAACGCGATGGCGCAGGAGGAAGGTAATTCTGCCGAGGCTAATGACACTGCGACGCCGGAACCGATGGAAGAAGTGGTGGTCTACGGTATCAGGCAGAGCTTGGAAACAGCGCTGGAGGAAAAGCGGCAAAGCTCTAATCTCATCGAAGTCATCAACGCCGAGGATATCGGTAAGCTGCCAGATGAGAACCTAGCGGAAGTACTCGAGAATATTCCCGGTGTGCAAATTAGTCGAAGCGCGGGGATTGGCTCTTCTGTCTCGGTTCGCGGTAGTGAAAGTAACCGCGTCGAAATTAATGGGCGAGGTACCACGCCATCTGGCGATAACCGCGGCGGTATGAGCTTTGAAGATCTGCCAGCCGCGCTTGTAAGGTCTTTGAACGTCGTGAAGGTCCCGACGGCCGATATGGTTGAAGGCAGCATCGGCGGAACGATCGACGTCAAGACGTATAAAGGATTGGCTCTCAAGGAGAGGCTTGCTGTGTTTCGTGCCAGCACTGAGTTTGCTGAAAATGCAGACGTATGGAATGAGAACTTCTCCGCCACGATGGGCGATAAATTCGCCACATCGCGTGGCGATTTGGGCGCGATCCTTACTATAAGCCATCTAAAGAAAACCGTGCGGGAGGATTCATTACGCGCTTCCCCCGGAGTACGTGCAGCCAACCAAAGTAACGTTGATTTCACAGGAGACGGTCTTGGCGATGCTTACTACAAGCCGGGTTTTGGCGACCTGTTATACGGCGTTCAGGAGCGTGAAAATACTGCGCTCTCTGGCTCCCTCGAGTGGCAGTTCAATCCCGATTTAAAGCTATTTGCAGAGGCCTCCTATACAGACTTCAAGAATTTAGGGCTAGGGCAGTCAATGTTCATCGGTGCGGCTGGTGGTGATCAAGAGTTAGATGGCACGGCCGAAGCTACCTACGGTTCCGTCTCAGTTGCTGGCATTGAGGTTCCGGTTCTTACCTCGGGCGTAATTGGCGGTGGTATCCTAAATGGGCGTGCAGACCAGCTCGCTGACACCGGTATGCCCAACGACGGGTTGCGTCTTAGGGCTAACAACCGGGCGTCCTCTCGTGAGACAGAGTCCTATGTAGCCGCCATTGGCGGAGAGTGGGATCAGGATAACCTTAAGATCGAATTTGAGGTGAGTGCCGCCGGATCTGAATCGTCTAATCCTTCTTTTACAACAGTATTTCAATTTAATGATCCCGACGCCGATAATTTTCACAGTGCCGGCGCCGCGATTCGCGTGCCATTCTTTTATGATTACCGCGATGGGGTGCTAGAGTTTGGACCCACGGGAGAGCGTTTGGGGGCTGAGCTACTCGACCCGAATTATTACTCGTTGTTTGTGGCGAAGGATCAGGAGAGCTCTTTCGATAACGATGAAATCGCCAGCAGAGTGGATGTAACGTGGTTCCGTGATGGTGGCTTTTGGCAGGAAGTGAAGGCGGGCGTGCGTCTCAGTGAGCGTTCCATTAATCGCTCGCGCCTGTCTCAGGTGTCACAAAACTTTCCGGGTTTCTCAGGTGCTGACTTGTCTGAATATTTAACAGCAACGCCGGGCAATTTTTTCGATTTTCAGGGTGGTGGCATCTATCTTGACAATTTCCTGACTGGTAATTCGGCAGTCATTTATGGTCAGCGCGAAAACCTTAGAGATACTCTAGGTTTGGATGTAAATGGTATCAGTGATCCGCTCCAGGGGTTCGGCGTCGATGAACGCACGATGGCCGGCTATGTTCGCGGAGACTTCGAAACGCAGATATTGGGTATTCCGGCCCGGGGTAGTGTTGGCGTGCGCGTCGTTAATACGGACCAAGATGCCGCGGGTAACGAGGTATTGTCTGATGGCGCCCTTCGGGATGTGTCGGAGTCTCAGGACTACACCAACGTGCTTCCCTCGCTTAGTTTAGTACTGTCCCCCACCGACGATGTTCAGATTCGGTTTGGTGCAGCCGAGATCATGCGAAGGCCCAGTTTTGGCGATCTGTCTCCAACCGTAAGGTATCCGCTAAATGCCGCGCAGTCTGTGATCGTCGGCGATCCGACACTTGAGCCAACCACGGCAAAGCAGTTCGATTTGGCGATCGAGTATTATCCGCGAAAGGGCAGTGTTGTTAGTTTGGGCTTCTACCGTAAAGAACTCGATGGCGTGATTGGTAGAGAAACTATTTACCGAGGTGTTTGTAACCCAAGGGCGGTTGACGCCAACGCCAATGACCCGATTCTGGCTATTCCAACCTGCACCGTGGGCGGTGAGGCAGGTATATTGGTCAATCGCATCTCACCGGTGAACTTACCGGGTGGCGATATTGATGGTGTTGAAATCGCATTCCAGCACTACTTTAGGAACTTGCCCAAGCCCTTTAATGGTCTAGGTATCATTGCGAACTATGCATATCAGGAGGGGAGCCGGGATCAGACGTTCAACTCTCCTGCGGCCATTGCCAGCGACGGGTCGCAGCAGGAACTGCCGCTCAACTTCGTGAAGCTGTCAGAAAACTCCTACAACTTCACAGCTTTCTATGAAAAACCGAAGTGGTCAGCCAGACTACGATACACCTACCGAGATGTTTTTTTGGTCAGTGAGTCCACGGATATAAGCAATGGCTTACCTCTCTACGCTGATGATCGTGGCCAGCTAAATGGGTCTATGAGCTATAACCTAAATGACACCACCGCAATTACGTTAAGCGGGGTAAATTTACTTAAAGAGCGCACTGTTCAACCGGCCGTTTTCCCCGACGGACCCATCGCACGCATGATGGATGCTGACCGACGCATCACACTTGGACTGCGAGTGAAGTTGTGACCATAGCACTGCTGGTATGCCTCTTTATCACGGGTAAAGCCATCCCGATAATGGGTATAACCGGCAGTTACGCGAAAGGTAACGCTAGAGTTGCGGCCAGTGCGTTGTGTGCCTTTGTCGCGCTCGGTCTGCTGGTGGTAGCTCCCGCAACACAAGCGGGGACTATCTATTATGTGAGTGAAGCAGGTAGTGATCGAGATGACGGCTTGTCGCCAGAATCTCCGTGGCAAAGCGTATCAAAAGTCAGCAGGACCCGCTTTCAGCCCGGAGATACTATCAAGTTTAAGGCGGGTGATGTCTTCGAAGGACAACTCATTGTGTCGAGTTCGGGTGATTCTGACAACCCGCTCACGTTCACACGATACGGCGACGGTGCTAGGCCCTTGTTAGACGCTGGAAATGGCCGACGAGGGGCGCCGGTCGCTACGATTTTGATCGAGGATAAAGATCGTATTATTCTTTCGGGCCTTGAAGTACGAAACTTCCGTCAGCGGTCCCGAGACAATGCCGACGACGCCAATGCCTATGGAATCTTGATAAAAAATACGGGGAGGCGTGCGTTAAAAGGGTTTGAGCTCTTTGATCTTGAGGTGAGAGACGTCTACCCAATCAAGCGGCGCAAAGCCTTCAACTTAAATACCGTCAGCGGAATTCGAGTCGAGACCCGACCTTCGAAACCCGGTACTCCGGTGGTTAATACGTCCGATATCTACATACACGATAATGTAATCCGCTATACAGGTCGCTTTGGTATTGCCGTTCGTCATCGGGCGCCCGCGAACAAGTCAGCGACCAATCTTAGTGATCATTTTGACCAAAACATCAGAATCGTGAACAACCTGTGCGAGGACTTGGGCGGGAGCTGTGTTTTGCTCAACGGCGTCGATAAGGGGCTGCTGGAGAGCAACACCTTTCTTAGATCCGGCTCGCTGCGCAATAAGGCCCTCTCCGTCACCCGCGGCAGTGGCGCTTGGTTCTTTCGGTCGAAAAATATAGTGGCTCAGTACAACGCGGCCATAGGTTCGCGTGGTCACAATGACTCAAGCGGTCTCCATGTGGATTTTGGTAATGAAAATGTCTTGGTTCAATACAATTTCTTCTATGACAACGAGGGGTACGGCACAGAAATTCTGGGCAAAAACAAGAATGTCATCTGGCGTTACAACGTCAGTGTCGGGGATGGCAGTCGAGAGCCGAGAGTGGCTCGACCTGAGGGTATTAAGAGTCAGTTTCCGGGTAAGACCGTATTTGTTAGCGACTTCGCGGCGCCGAAGCGTATCGTCTCTGAAGACATCTACCTCTATAACAACACCTACGTAACCTTCGAAAATACAGAGCCTCAGGTAGAGCTCAATGGTCGCAACGTCAATCTGATTAATAACGCGTTTATCGCCGTACCTGGAAGTCGGATAGGGAGTCGAGTGACCGTTGTTTGGAATGATCAAAAAGGTCCACAACTCTCGCACAATCTTTTTTCAGGAGCGGTATCACCGGCCTTTATGTCGTTGGACCGCTTTGCACAAACCCCTGACATCAACATTGATGCTAACGGGTCGTCATTAGAAAATTTTGCGATGCCGAAGGGACTTTTGGGAGTCACGGTTGAGCACCCCTCGTTCCCCGCGGCAGGCACAGGTATTTTCTCGCACGTAAGTGCAATACCGCGTGAAGATATTTTTGGTAACCCCGTGTCGCAAGATGCGCCTAAAGTAGGAGCAGGTTGAGGTTTTGATGAGAGGGAGTAAGAAGCAGGTAGTTAGCGCACTGGTCCTAATGACGATGAGTTTTGCGCTGCCCGCAACACCTGCGGTTACGAAGCCACCCAATTTCATATTGGTACTGACCGATGACCAAGGCTGGTCCTCGATGTCATCGACCATGGATAAGCGTATTCCTGATGCGAAGAGTGATTTTCACGTAACACCATCGCTTGACCAGATTGTAGTCTCGGGTATTCGCTTTTCCAATGCCTATGCGGCATCGCCGGTATGCGCTCCCAGTCGTTACAGCATTCAGTTTGGCAAGTCGCCTGCGCGCTTGCAGCACACACGTGTGTTGGGTGGCAACAATGTCAATCACGATCAAACGGCAATCCCTCAAGTACTCAAAGCAATTGATTCGAGGTATCGAGCCGCTCATTTGGGAAAGTGGCATATTAAGGCCGATCCGGCTCGGTATGGCTATGACGTTCACGACGGCCAAACAGGGAATAAAGAGGGGGGGTTCGTTAACGATAAATCCCAGTGGTATGGCTATTCAGAGGACGATCCGAAAAAGATGTTTTCTCTGACAGATCGTGCGATTGAATTCATGACCGAGAGCGTCACGCGCGAAACGCCATTTTTTCTTCAGGTCTCTCACTACGCGTTGCATTCCAACCTCGCTTATCGTCAAGAAACTTTCGATCAGGTATCGCGTCAGACTTTGGGCAGCTTGCACACGAATGTAGCTTATGCCGCGATGATGACGGATCTTGATGAGGCGATTGGGCGCTTGTTTGACGCTTACAAGCGGTTAGGTTTGAGCGACAACACTTACTTCATTGTTACCTCAGACAATGGTGGTATGCCGGTATTACCTCAGCAGGTGAACAAAGGGCGGCCCTATAAAAATGGGCTTAACGCGCCCCTTCTGAGAGGCAAGTGGGATCTCATGGAGGGCGGGATACGAGTGCCCTTTCTGGCAGTAGGGCCAAATATCAAGCCAAACTCGCAGTCAAATGAGCCCATTATTGGGTACGATTTGATGGCGACTTTTGCCGAATTGGCTGGGTCTTCACAGGAGGTACCTGAGGACTCGGACGGGGTAAGTATCGCACCGCTTCTCGCTTCACCGGATGCACATCTGAAGCGACCGCCCCACGGTCTCATCTTTCACTTTCCGCACTATAACCAAGTGGGGCTCAATGAGCCTCACTCGGCCATTCGCGCTGGTAATTTCAAACTAGTGAGGTTTGACCAATCAACGCGCTCCTTACTCTTCAATGTGGCGGTGGATCTCGGTGAGACTAAGGACATTGCTGAGGCTAACGCGGCGTGCGTGGACAAACTCGAGGCGCTGCTCGATGCTTATTTGACCGCAGTTGGTGCGGAGCAGCCAAAGGACAGCAGTAGTTGGGTTAAACCAGGAAAAAAGGGGCAGATACAAACGCGATTTTTGGAACGTTATCCAGCTACCGCGTCGAGAAGTTATGAAGGCGAGTGCGGTGATGACCTGATTTAGCGATCTTAGGGTCAACGGGTAAAAGATGTCGAAGTGCATCAATAAGGAGTAACGCTGTGAAAACGAATAAAGGTAGAGGCATCATTACACTTCAACTGCTTAGCCTATGCTTAGGCATGCTAAGTATTGCCTCAGTTCAGGCGCGTGACGCGACATCTAAGGTGCTTGATGTGCAGTGGCAAACAGATCGCGAATCAAGTCAGCCATTGAACGTGATCTTCATCCTGACCGATGACCAGCGTTTTGATGAAATGGGGTTTATGAATCCGATCATAGACACCCCTAATATAGATCGCCTGGCACGTGAAGGTGTGCATTTTAAAAATGCGTTTGTGACAACGGCTTTGTGCTCGCCAAGCAGAGCGACGATACTAACCGGGCAATACATGCACAACCATGGGGTCGTAGACAACAACGCGCCTCCCAATCCTAACAGCGTTTTCTTTCCTCAATACTTGCAAGCGGCCGGCTATGACACGGCATTCGTCGGTAAATGGCACATGGGCGAGGCGGCATCGGCATCGAGGAGCTTGGACGATCCTCAGCCAGGTTTCGACCACTGGGTTAGTTTCGCGGGGCAGGGACATTACTATCCGACACAACTGCGTAACGGTCTCGTGAATCAACTGAACATTAATGGTGAGCACGTCCCACAAAAGGGCTATATCACCGATGAGCTCACTGATTACGCGCTGGATTATTTGTCGGAACGGCCATCCGATAATCCGTTCTTTCTCTATTTGTCACATAAAGCTGTCCACGCCAACTTTTCCCCAGCAGAACGGCATGCCGAGCAGTACGCTGACCGCGATATTCCCATTCCGGCCAGTCAAGCTGATACCGATGAGAATTACCATGGAAAACCCATGTGGGTAAAAAATCAGCGTAATAGCTGGCATGGCGTGGACTTTCCTTACCACAGTTCACTGGACGTGCAGGCATACAAGATGGAATACCACCGGGCGATGTCGGCTGTTGATGACAGCATCGGTCGGCTACTAGCCTGGTTAGCGGAAAATGGTTACGCGGAAAATACGATTGTTATGTTGATGGGCGACAACGGATTTTTGTTTGGCGAGCATGGCCTGATAGACAAGCGAAATGCCTACGAAGAGTCAATGCGCGTACCTCTTGTTGCCTGGGGCCCCAGTGTATTGCCAGAGAGCTATAAGGTGGATGAAATAGTCGCCAATCTGGATATCGCACCGACCATGCTTGATATTGCCGGCTTAAAGTCGCCGGTCCAGTTTGAGGGTCAAAGCCTTCTTCCATTGGCGCGTGGCATGTCAGTGTCAGACTGGCGGAAAGAGCTTTTGTACGAGTACTACTGGGAGTTTAATTTTCCCAGCACTCCCACAACCTTTGCACTGAGAACCGACGACTACAAGCTCATTCAATACCATGGCATTTGGGATACGGAAGAGCTCTACGATATAAAGAATGACCCCAAAGAGATGAATAATCTTGTCGGAGACCCACAGTATCTGCCGATAGTTGCTGCCATGCGGCAAAAGCTCTTTCAGCGACTGGTCAACAACCAAGGACAACACGTCGTACCTTACACGGAGAAGTTTAGTAGCGGCGCGGTCTTTCGCGAGCGCGATCGATCCAAAGCTGCTGAGTTTCCAGATCGGTGGCTAAAAAAAGACAGCGATCCGGGACTAACCAACTTTTTTGTACCCGACCATAGACGCGTCAAAGCGCGGAAGAAAGCGGCAGAGGTGAAGGCAGGGGAGTCTAACTAACTTGACCTGCAGACTGTCGTTGCGTGCGCTTCGGTGATGTCATTAGTCAGTCGGTGTTGGCTAGTTTCAGCCAGGTGAAAGGCACGTTATGCCCTTAAAGCTGAGGTAAACGGATGCCAATTTCGAGTTGGCATTCTTGGAAGATGCGCCATCACTGTGTGTTAAACCAAATGAAGACAGTGCAATTTGCGACTGGAGAACAACACTACATGAAGCGATACACCGCGCTACTGCTTCTGATCAGTATGCTGATAAATCCGGCCCTAGGATTGCCGATGCCGGCTTATAAAAATGCTGATTTAAGTGACGAGGCACGACTTGAGGATTTGCTGAACAGGATGACGCTGGCCGAAAAGATCGGGCAGATGTCTCAATATGTAGGACCAAAGCACATTGCCCGTTCCGAGAAAAATTTGACTCTGGAGGAGATGAAAGCCAGTGATGCGTTTGGCATGTACCCCAGCCTGCACTCCTCACAAATCCCGGACGTCATAAGAGCTGGCAGGATAGGTTCTTTTTTACATGTCACCGACCCTGAGGAAGCAAACCTCTTACAGCGTTATGCGAGTGAGAGCCGCCTGGGCATTCCATTATTGATTGGCATCGATGCCATACACGGTAACGGTTTGGTTCGAGGTGCCACCATTTATCCCTCACCCATCACTATGGCCAGTAGCTGGAATCTGGATTTAGTTAGACAGTCCTCGGTTGAGACTGCGCGCGAAGTCAGGGTAAGCGGGTCCCAATGGACGTTTACACCGAATATTGATATTGCGAGAGATCCGCGCTGGGGGCGGGTCGGCGAGACCTTCGGGGAAGATGACTTTCTGGTGGCTGAAATGGGCGTCGCCGTCATTGAGGGTCTGCAGCAGGGAAATTTCGATGAAGAGGATCAGGTGTTAGCTACAGCTAAGCACTTTATTGCAGGCGGTGATCCAAGTAATGGACTGAACTTGTCGCCCATGGACCTATCGATCCGCTCGCTTCGTGAGGATCACTTCCCGCCTTTTGAGCGCGCTATCAACGCGGGCGTTTTTTCGGTAATGGCTGCACATAATGAGGTGAATGGCGTGCCGGCGCATGCCAACCATTTTTTGCTCTCAGAGGTCTTGCGTGACGAATGGGGCTTTGGGGGCTTCGTTGTAAGTGACTGGATGGATGTCGAGCGCTTACACACCTATCACCGCACTGCGGAAAACTTTAAGGAGGCGGTGTACCAGAGTGTTAGTGCCGGTATCGATATGCACATGCACGGTCCAAAGTTTTTTGACCCGTTGCGTCAGCTGGTCACAAATGACCGAATCAGTGAGACAAGAATTGACGCTGCGGTAAGACCAATATTGCTCGCCAAGTTCCGACTCGGTTTATTTGAGAGCGCACAGGTCGACCTATCCGACGTAAAAACTGTCATGTTCAATGAAGAACATCAGCAAACTGCACTGCGGCTGGCAAGACAGGGCATCGTGTTGCTGAAAAATGATGCCAATACCTTACCTCTCTCCGCGGGCACACGCGTCTTTGTCACGGGCCCTAACGCTGATAATCACTCGCTGATGGGCGACTGGGTGTTGCGGCAACCCGAGGAAAATATTACGACGGTCATTGAAGGCTTGAGAGAGGTTGGTAGCGCGATTGCAGAGATTGATTACTTCGACCTTGAGGGTACCGTAAAAAATATTGAGCCGGATATGATTGCGACGGCAGCGAAGCGGGCTGAATCGGCCGATGTGGCTATCGTGGTCGTCGGAGGTAACCCCCTACGATACGAGCGCAAAGAGAAAACGTCGGGCGAGAACGTTGCTCGAAGTTCAATTGGTCTATTTGGACAGCAACTAGCCCTAGTGCAGGCAATTCATGCCACAGGTGTGCCTACGGTTGTGGTTTTGATTAACGGTAGGCCGCTAGCAGAACCGTGGATTACCGAAAACGTATCTGCACTGCTAGAAGCCTGGGAGCCCGGTGCATTGGGCGGTAGGGCGCTTGCTGAAATACTTTTTGGGCACGTCAACCCCAGTGGCAAAATGCCCATTACGGTGCCTTACTCAGCAGGACATCTGAAAGCCTTTTACAACCACAAACCTACGGCTAGGGTTCGTAAATATGTTGATGCGCCTAGTCACAATCTGTATGAGTTTGGTGACGGCTTGAGCTACACGGACTTCGCCTACTCGGGCGCTCAATTATCGTCCTCAACGGTGTCAGTGGGTGAGTCGACACGACTCTCTGTGGTGGTGGAGAACGTAGGTGAGCTACCTGGCGATGAGGTTGTGCAACTGTATGTTCGCGACAATTTTTCCGCTGTAACGCGACCAGTGAAGGAGCTCAAGGGATTTCAGCGCGTTTCACTGACGCCGGGTGAGGCGCAAGTGGTTCACTTTGACATTACCTCTGAGGCGCTTGGTTACTTCGGTATCGACATGTCGTGGCAGGTTGAACCCGGTGACTTCAGCATCATGGTTGGTGGATCTTCCCGGAGTCCCGAACTTGAAACGGTCACACTGCGGGTTATGCCGTAGTGATGCGGTCAAATTGGACGCTGTGACTCAACTTGTGCGCGGATATACGTTAACGCCTGTCAATCAAGGGATTCTCTAAAGGGCTTGCATATGTTCTCTCCAGAAAAGCTAATAATCGGCAGTGTTGTGGCTCTTTCGACAGTCTATGCGGTTGCACAGGCGGACGATGTTGTAGCGTCGGATAATCAGAATATTTTGGTGATTATCGTTGATGACTTGAGAGCCGATCTAGGCATCTACGGAGATTCGCAGGCTAATACGCCTCATATTGACGACTTGGCTCAGCGCGGTATTGTGTTCGACAGAGCCTACGCACATCAGGCTATTTGTGCCCCGTCGAGAGCATCGCTGCTCACTGGACTCAGACCGAAAACCACCGGAATCAGGCGCCTCGACCAGCCAGTGTCTGAGTGGGTTCCCGACGTACCGACACTTAACAAAACATTTAAGAACGCGGGTTATAAGACACTTGCCTTTGGTAAGGTTTACCACCACCTTGACGATGACCTTGAGGGCTGGAGCCAACCCCCAATTGATCACGAGCCCGCCATGCGAATGCGGCGAAAGGAGCCCGGCCAACCTAATCCTGTAGTCGATATTGTGGCGTCAGATCAAGGGCTGCCTGATCGACTTAATATCGAGCAGGCGCGTGCCGCACTTGTATCACTATCTTCAAGCGAAACACCTTTCTTCATGGCCGTAGGGACACACAAACCCCACTTGCCCTTTAGGGTCCCGCAATCTGCATGGGACGCAACGCCTCAAAAGAAGTCCATCTCGCAGGCATTGCAAAAACCGCCTAAAGGCGCACCGCCCTGGTCGGTCGTCGCTTACGAAATTTGGAACTACGATAACCTGCCGAAGAAACCAGGCCCCATGACTCCCGCACAGACCCAACGCCTGCGTCGTGCTTATGCGGCCTCGATTACTTATGTGGACAGATTAATAGGAGATCTACTGCAAACGTTAGATGAGACCGGACTATCTGACGATACGCTGATCGTGCTGTGGAGTGACCACGGGTACAAGTTGGGTGAATACGGAGCTTGGTCAAAACACACTACACATGAGGTCGATCTAAAAATTCCGTTGATTGTTGTTGCACCTCAATCGATGCCGCAGGCCTCTCGCAGCCTTGTGATTGTCGAAACGGTGGATATCTACCCAACGATCCTCGACTTTGCGGGGATAGAGCATCCCAATCATCTCGAGGGCGCTTCATTTAAGGGCGTCGTATTGGGTCAAACCGATGTGGCAAAAAAGGCGGCTTATTCCGAAATTACGCGCTGGGTATCCGGGGTCAAGTTGCGAGGACAGTCGGTAAGGAATGATCGATATCGCTATACCGCTTGGGTTTCAGTGACCTCAGGTGAAATAGTGTCCAGAGAACTCTATGACCATCGTACCGAATTACTGCCAACGCTTAATCTTGCGGATAATAAAAAGCTGGCACTTGTTTTGGACTCGCTTGAGGCGTTGCGCTTTCAGCATTGGCACGGTTCGTAGACATGCAAAGGATCCTGACATTAGCTAAAACGCGTTCGAAACGCACTCATCAAGTAACGATACCTGCTAATAGACCCAAGCATCGGGGCCAAAAATAATGAGACTGGCTAAACATAGAGTTCTTCAGTTATTGCTTTTTGTGGCGTGCGCCAAGCTCTTAGGTTGCTCGCAATCGATGACTGACTTGAGCGAGTTAGTGCCCCGTGAAACGACTTTGTCTGAACAGCCCCCGGCTGTTCTGGGAAGCCGTCAGCACCAATCGCAGCCGAACATCGTCATTTTTCTCGCTGATGACATGACTTGGCACGACGTGGGTGTCTATCAGAGGCTGACGAGCTCATTAGTGGGTGCTGATAACACTCCGAATATCGATCAGTTGGCAAGTGAAGGCGTCGTTTTTGAACGTGCCTTTACCGCTACAGCGATGTGTTCAGTGGCACGGCATCAAATTTATACGGGATTGTACCCTGTTCGAAGCGGCGGTTATGGAAACCATTCACGTGTTTACGCGGATACAAAGAGCATTGTCAGTTACTTTTCAGAACACGGGTATGCGGTGGCACTGGCTGGCAAATCTCACGTGTATCCCCGCCACGTATTTTCGTTTACAAAAGCAGGAGGTGAAAACAAAGGCCCCGCCGGCGAGACCACCTTTGGTATTGCAAAAACTAGGGCGTTCTTAGACGATATTGGACAAGCACCTTTTGTGCTCGTTGTGGCGTCAAGTAACCCGCATATCCCATGGAATCGTGGTAACGCGAAAAACTATCCTCCAGCCAATATTACGGTGCCGCCGTATCTGCGTGATTCGCCCGAATTAAGAGCCAAATTATCTTCTTATTTGGCAGAGGTCGCCGAGCTAGATCGAGAGGTAGGTTTGATTGATGAGGAGCTTGATAAGAGAGGATTGACCGACAACACCATTTTCGTATTTTCATCCGAGCACGGAAGCGATCTGCCCTTTGCAAAATGGACGGGCTACGATGCGGGTGTGAGGGTGGCTTTGGTTGTTCGGTGGCCCAATAAGATAAGCCCAGGTATTTCTTCAGCGATCGTGGAGTCAGTCGATCTGCTTCCAACGCTCATGGAGCTATCTGTCAATGAGGTCCCAGCGGGTTTAGACGGTCGCAGTTTTTCATCGCTGTTAAGCGGTGCTGGCGAAACCCATAAAGAGTTCGCCGTCGGCCTGCAAACGAGCAAAAACATTCACAATGGCGTCCCATATCCGATCAGGTGGGTGCGCACAGAGCGCTATAAACTGATTGAAAATCTCCTTCCTGAGACCCAGTTTTCAAGCTTCACAACGGCGAGTGCCTGGTTTCAGCAGGAGCTTGCAGATGAGGTGGGAGCGGGTACCGACCGTTATTTGAGGTATCTAAACAGACCAAGGCATGAGTTTTATGACCTTGAGCGAGATCCGTTCGAATTACATAATTTAGCGGGACAGCTCAATGCCTCGCAGACAAGCGAGCTGGAGCGAATGCAGACGCATTTAAATCAGTGGATGCGTGAACAAAATGACCAAGGCGTTCAAACTGAGATGGCGGTGTGCCAGCGAAAAGGCTTTTCTCACAGAGGATGTCCTTAGCGGCGGGATGCTACCGTTTTATTGCTCTATAGATTTTAAGATGGCAGCCTTAGAACGATGACTTTGACAGCATGACCAATTGACGCTGACATAAAAAAGCCCGCTTCTGGCGGACTTTCTTGTGGTTTTCAAGACCAGCCAGCTTGCCTTCAATCGCCATTGCCTCTGGCGATTGAACCCTTAGGGCGCCATCGCTGTGCTCTGGCGGACTAAACGCTCCTGTCGTACCGTTCTTCAACAGGCCTTGCCATTCCGAGAGTGTGGTAAACCTCTAAACACAAAAAAGCCCGCACATGGCGGGCTTGTGGCCTACGGATCTATTTAGAGTACGGTAACACTGTATACACTCAGCGTGCCTGATACCTCATTAGATACTAAGAGATACATTTCACCGTCTTGAGTGATGAACTTGATATCCTCCGGACCTAACGGACCCGCTAAATTAGCTTCGACGGCGGCGTTGTCTGCGTTGAAATCGCGCGGATTTATATATTGCACGAACTCAGCGCTTTGAGGATTCGTAATGTTGTAAACCATTACACCACCGACTCGCTCTAGGGCGATGAAGGCAAACGTGTTGTCGTTAATGACTGCTATCTCAACAGCTTCAGGCTCGGGACCCTTAGCATCGGAGCGAGAGTCACCATCGTTTTCATCATTACTTGCGTTGAAAGATGAACCCAACTGCTGGGCTGTAATGACTTCAAAATCGCTGCCACTGTCAAAAACAGGTCTCCCTGTATCCATATTCCAAATCGTGAACGATCGAGCGCCATACGAGTAGAGGTTCTCATACACGCAGCCATCGACCGCGTTTTCGTTACTGTCAATGGGTTGGCCCGTGACAGGAAGCGATGAACAGGATTCCGGATCAACCAGTCCTAAATCGGTCATGACAAGAAGTCTGCCGAGGTTTTCGTTATCCTGAAATCCAGTGCCGAGCTTTTCTTTGAGTTCGTCAGTGAACTGTGTTGCCACGAGATCTTTTATCCGAATCTCATCTATATAGTCACCGGAGTCTGACTCGTACTCTCTGCCATCTCCCTCATTAGCTGTAACAAGGTAAGTGGTGCCATTGACTTCATAGGCATCGAATCCGTCGGGCTGATAGGTGCCAAATACTGACCAATTTCTAATATTGACTCGATCATCTTTATCGCTTGCATCAATTTCGTTACCCGGAAGACTGTAGTCCTTGAAACCTAAGCCAAATACTTCGGTCACTTCCGCTGTGGCCAAATCAATAACGGCGACTGCATTGTTCTCCTGTAGCGTCGCATAGGCAGTCCCGCCGTCGGCTGAGAAGGCGACAAATTCAGGCTCCAGGTCCTGTGCCACGGTTATTGCAGTGAAGCTTGCGACGGATGGCACTTCATAAGTTTGTCCCGTATTTATAGTGCCATTTGTATTAGCTGCGGCTACCCAACTAAAGTCACTGAAACCATCGCCCGTGCCGGTCAGCTGAACAGATTGCCCCACCGGTGTTGATGAACCCTGCACAACATCCATCTCTGTTGAGGTAACGCCGGCACAAATGCCGGTGGCGTTGCTGATTACTCCCTCATAGCTAAGCAGCATATCGCAGGTGTCATCGGACTGAGAGCCGACATCTGGTCCAGGGCCCAACAGTGCGACCCCGTCTGGTGCACCATTTTGAATACCGTTGCTGGGCCGATTTACAACGTATAGGTCTAACCCGCCCGACGTCGTCTTTGTAAGGTTAGCGAAAGTGTTGCCCGCATACGGGGCGCCATTATTGCCGTTTATCAGCTGAAATCTATAACCGGTAGTATCAAAACCAGCCGGCGCAGCAAACTCTACAAACTCGCCCGAGTCTGTCCCCTCGTTGTCGTAATGAATTTCATTAATCCAGGGTGTTGATGGAGCCGGCGCCTCAGGTTGAGCAGCCGTTGCCTTGGGCGAGATGCGGACGGGGCCCGTCAATGTTTTCGTGCCACCGTCATTAAACGCCGTAAAGTCGGCGGTCGCTACTGTAGGTGATTGAAAGCCACCGGAAACGTCGATGACAGTGATGGTCCCCTCGGGGTCATTAGAATAGTCATCGCTGGGTTCGCCTTCATTCGCCACGACCGCGTAATTGCCGTCAGGGCTGAATCCGACTTTGTCAGGCAGAGCACCCGCTTTGACAGCAGATACAAAACTAGGGCTACCGCCAGCGACAGAGTAAAAGGCTACGTAACCATCATCTTGTTTGGGGTCCGCCTCAATCGCTACGGCCATATAATCGTCGTACACGTCAACGCTGTTGACTCCGCCCAATTCTAGAGGCTCTTCGCTGGTGACATTCGCCGCCACGTCTGCAGCGACATCGACGCTGGACGTTACTGCTGGTGAGGTGGGATCTGCCATTCCGACCACGTCAACCTGTTTTAAATTTGAGTTCACCAAATACGCTGTTTGTGACGCCGCATGGTAGGCAACGATTTCAGCTGCAGATTCATCGAAGTTATCTGCCAGAGCCGCGGTACTGCCGATTAGCTTCAGCGATATAGCGGTATTGGCATCCGCGCCATCCGAACCGTCCGCGCCATCCGAACCATCCGAACCATCCGCGCCATCCGCGCCATCCGCGCCATCCGAACCATCCGCGCCGGCAGCGCCAGCCGCACCGGCCGGTCCTGCAGCACCATCAGCGCCGTCATCGCATGCCGAGAGCATTAACCCTAGTGACAAAACTAGAGCGACGCCTCTTAAATTCGCAAAGAGTGTTTCCATCATTATCTAACTCCATATTAAGAAATTAACAATCCCAACCCTAAGGCTGTTCTCTCTTCATGAAGATAGGATTAAGAAAAAAAGAATAACGCGTTGCGGTTTCGTGAATTTATTTTGACAACAACGCTACCCCAGTGGTGTGACACGGATTCCTCTGCAATCATGCCGCCCACGGGTCGCAAGCAAGATCATAGTGGCAACGCTCGTTTCTGAATAATAAAGGCCAACTCCGATGTTAAATAAGTGGTTAGCACCTGTACTTTTTTTGTTTGTGGTCTCTTGCGGAGGAGGTAGCGCCGGTGATGGCGTAACCCCGACGCTAGAACCAATCACGCCGCCGCCCTCAAACTCGCCCCCCACGTTTTCAGCGACCGAATACGCGTTTCAGGTCCAAGAGGGATTATTAGATGTGGGGTCCGTCGCGGCATCGGATCCTGACGGTGATCAGTTGGAGTACGTGCTTACGGGATCTGACTCGCAGAATTTCTCCATTGACAGTGAAGGCAATCTCTCCTTCCTTCAATCACCAGATTTTGAAGCACCCACGGACTTAGATTCTGATAATGACTACGATCTCGTTGTAGCGGCTAGTGATAACAGCAGTTCTGCTGAGGTGTCGGTTACCGTTACGGTGTCAAATGATCCATCGGACGACCCGGTTACCAATTCTCCGCCTGTTTTTGATGAAAACCCGATCACGTTTGAGGTAACTGAGGCAGGCTCTACCGCTGTTGGCATACTGACAGCCACAGACCCCGATGGAGACTCGCTTGATTTTACTCTCTCTGGCGCGGACTCAGAGCACTTCAATATTGTCGGTGAAACCCTGAGTTTTGTAGAGCCTCCCGACTTCGAAGTGCCGCGCGACGATGACCAAAATAACGTTTACCTTCTCGAGGCGAGTGTCAGTGATGGTGTAGACACGGCAGTAGCCAATGTCGAGGTTACAGTGCTAAACGACCCGTCCGATGATGAGACGGGCGAAACGCCCGGTGGTGGCTCTAGTCCCACTCTTTGGGTCAATGAATTCCACTACGACAACGTAGGTACCGATAGCAACGAATTCATTGAGGTTATGGGAGTAGCGGGTACCGACTTGGAAGGTTATTCACTCGCACTTTATTCCGGAGGGCAGAGCGGTTACTACGGCAATATTCGACTCAGAGGCATCATTCCCAACCAGAACGACAGCGGCTTTGGCGTCATTGCGTTTGACGCTGAGGGTTTGCAGAACGGATCGCCAGATGGATTTGGGCTCGTGTCTCCCGATGACGAATGTTTAGAATTCATAGCTTACGAGGGTGATATGACCGCAGACGGTGGTGGGCCCTGCAATAATGTCTCAGGGCAGGATATCGGTGTCTTCGAACAAAACGTCTCAGCTGACTTTTCGCTCCAGCGGTCCGGGTCTGGCCGGCAAGCCGAAGATTTTGTGTGGGTGGGGCCGCGGCTGAGTTCGCGAGGTGAAATTAATGAAGATCAGACCATTGGTGAACCTGGCGACTCGGAGGAACCATCTAACAGCGGGTCGCTCTTTGGTTACGCTGTGTCGATAGGTCAAGTGGTTACCCCTGACTATGATCGCCCGTCAACCTGGGATGACAGCGACAATGACTGCATCAGTGATCGACATGAGATTCTTATCGCGCAGCATGACTCAGACGGTGGAGTTTATGACTTAGTCATGTCTTCTAGTGGGTGCAGCGTAATTTCAGGTCGGTGGTACGACCCCTATGACGGTATTGAGTACTTTGACGCTGCGTCGGTTGAAATTGACCATGTCGTAGCCCTCTACGAATCTTGGATCTCTGGGCTTGGAAATATGTCTGCTTCAGAGCAGCGCACATTTGCGAACACTGGACGCACTAGCGCAGGAACGAAACCGGAGACGTCCCATCAATTCCTTGCAGTAGGTAATGCATCAAACAGCTCTAAAGGTAGTTCGGATCCAGCCCAGTGGATGCCAAATGAATCTAGTTACCACTGTACCTATTTAAAAAAGTGGGTCTTGGTGAAAGTACAGAATGATTTACTTTTCGATCAAGCAGAGTTTGACTACGTCGCTTCAAGACAAGGCGAGTGCGACGATACACCCTTGCCGGACCTGCCTGAGAATGAAGATCAAGGTAATCCGCAAACAGATCTTCCCGACGGTCCAATCGGTGGATCGATTTGGATAAACGAATTTCATTACGATAATGATGGTGTCGATGAAGGTGAGTTTGTGGAGCTTGCGGGGCCTGCGGGAATGGATGTAACCGGATGGTCGCTGCTACTCTTCAATGGTTTCAATGACACCGCATATAACACCGTCGCCTTAACGGGCACTCTCACGGATTCGGGTTCTAATTTCGGATTTCTGGTAATAGATTTTCCTACAAATGGCATCCAGAACGGGGCGCCCGACGGAATGGCTCTGATAGACAGTAATGAAGAATGCATAGAGCTTCTCAGCTACGAGGGTAGGCTTTCGCCTGCATCTGGCCCGTGCAGTGAATTTTTAGCCATCGATATTGGAGTAGCGGAAATTACCACTACTAGCGGCGGAAGCACGGCTATTGGTAGTTCGCTTCAAAGAGTCGGCACGGGCTCAGGTGGTCCGGATTTTGAGTGGTCTGGTCCCTCGCCCAACACAAAGGGACTCACAAACACAGAGCAGGTGCTGGAATAGCTGATTCAGTTCAAATGGAATCAGCTCGAGTACGCAGGTTCTCACAATAAATGTTCTGGTTTTGAGCACGGTGTTGGGGGTGAGTCTCTGTAAACGGTATCAACTTCCTACTAATTGTGGCTAGCGATGGGGTCTATTATTCGTAGATCAGTTCAATGAAGTTGATTTTTAAGTTGTTTTCGTACGTACCGGCCAATTCCAAGGTGAGCTTGCCCGAATTTAATGCGCCCAATGAGATCTCTGCGAAAGACCATATGTCATTACCTCCAGAGGATAAGCCTTCTAATGAACCTACGAGGCTTCCGTTCACTAACAAATCTAGAGAAATCGGCCCCGCCGCAGCAAATCGCACTCTTGCTTTAAGCCTTCCAGGGACTTGTAACTCCGACAAAAAAGTTAATCGTTGTTCAGCGCCTGCAATAGCATAAAGGTCGACGTATCCGAACTCATCCGAGGAACTTTTGTGACGAAATCCTGTCATTTCGTGCGAGGCCTCTGCCTCTAATACGCCAGGGATCGCATGGAGGAACTCTGTAGATGGAAGTCCGGCGTACAACGCGCCGAGAGGTGTCAGTTGCCCGTCAGCGCCCAGAAGAGAATTAAATGGCCAGTTACTAGGTCCATCCCTACTGCGAGCGATAAACCAAGCGTAAGCGCTAACACTGGAACTCCTTTCCATCCAGCGGACCGTTTCGGCTAAGTAATCCATCTGTCTAGCAACAGTTACATTCGGGCCCATAGCGCTCCACTCTGTGACCCAGATCGGCAAATTATACTTTTCGAATGACATTACAAACTGCGTAAATCGTTCAAAGTCACTCCCGTACCAATGTATTGCGATGGCATCTACTTTGCATTCCCGGCATTCATCAAAAAATGCGTCTAAGTACGCCCAAGCTCTTGAAGGATCATCGTAACCCTCAAAATACACACAGTTATTAGCGCAATGATTGACGGCTGGAGACACTAAATTGAGATCATAATCTAAGGCGATCGCCTCGAGGCGCGGCCAAGCCAGAGCGGCCTCAGCTGGCGTTAAATTGGCTTGATTGCCAAAATTAGGTTCATTAAAACCGAGGAGACTGTTCGCACTAGTCGAATTATCAAGAAAAACTCTAAGACTTGCCTCGTCGAAATTTTTCCCCCATGTCATCGGAACGAATTCATGCCCAGTTTGATGAAATGAATTCTCGACGGCTGGCTCGGGACTAACGCTCCAGTCGTACCACCATCTTATTTTGCCCGCTAGTGTTGACAAATCATGGTCCGAGATAGGGATACCGGCTCCATTCCCGTAGGCAAAGCCTCTTTTCTGACTTCGATGCTCTACGAGGACGTTCCTCACTGCATACCCAACATTCCCAGCTTGATCCTCTGCCTGATAAGTGACTTCGTATACTCCTGAAGCGAGCATGTTTAGGGACTTAGAGGCATCACTTTGAATAGCTTCTCCCCCATCAGATGTCGCCATAGGATCAATGAACAATGTTCCCAGCTCGACTCTGTATGGGTTGCTACCTATGATCGTGATCACGGGAGGTGTCGTGTCAGTCTCTACCACTAAACTCGGAGACGCAGCGTCACTGCCACCTCCGCACGCTGATAAGAGGCTTGCGATCGCCAAAAACGGAGGTGCTAAGCGGAGCGTGTTAGGCGTTCCTTGCGTCACGATGTGATAGCACTCCCAGATAAATGTGTACTCGCGAAAGTTATTATCGAGGGTGCCGAGGAGTTTGCACGCATTTTTGAAGTATTTTTCGCTAAATATTGTTCGATATATGGCTGATTTGTAAACTTAACCAGGTGTGTCATTTTTGCCGGGCAGGGTATTGCCTAAATGCTGCTACACGTTTCAGATGAAGAACAGAGTCTTGAGCCTACTGCTGCCATCACACGATTTTAGACGTGCGCCGTGATAAATATTCGGGGTCAGATAGGTCATTAAAATAGGTCGAACATGTAGCTATTACGAATGCACATAAACAATACAAAAATAAAAAGTGCCGAGAGTCAGGGGATGGACTAGGCTGATCTGTATAGCTGTATAGCTGTATAGCTGTATAGCCGTAGAGATGTAATCAGACTGCTAGTGGCGGGAGTATGTCTCGTCTGTAGTTTAAAAAAATATAAGGGGTAATCATGAAAAAATTTATAGCTTTAGGCTGCATTGCAGCATGCTCCGTCGCTCCCGCCTTGGCGGACGACCACGGGTCAGGGCCCATGGGTAATGGCGCCTTTACAACCTTATTTGTCTCGGCGAAGGATGTAGAGAGTTACATCAATTCTGTGAAATCCAACACAGCTTTGTTTGAGGCCATTGGCACCGATGCAGCGGGCTATTGCGAGACGATTTCTGGACGGGATGAAGTGGGTCAATTGATGATCTGGAATGCGTTTGGCAGTGTGACTGATGCGCTTGTAGGAGCCTCTAAATACGACGCCAGTAAGGCGCCTGCTGAAATGGCAAGTCAAAGAGACTTTAAGTACGGCACAACATGGGCTCCGCTGAAGCCATTCCCGCGCCTAGACCCTGGCTACGAGAGAGCAATGAGAATAAAACTAAAACCGGAGAACCTGCCGGCGTTCATTGCCGCCATTACAAAGATGGAGGCCGAGGTCATTGCGGCAGGTCACGAGACCTTTATGAACGGCTTATTTGTTGCAATGGGAGGCGGCACTACGGAAGCTGGGACTTACTACTTGAAGTCTATTACTTCTTCAGTCGAAACTCATGGAGCCGTTATAGATGACTATTTTGCAGGGGCATCTTGGGGGGCAACTTACAACGAAGCATCGGCAATGATCGATGAAGTAGTCAACGATCAGTTTGAAATCTGTGAGCAGTTTTATACGGCAAACTAAGTGCAATGAGGAAGAGGGGTGTTGCGCACCCCTCTTTCTCATGCCTATCTAGTAAACTCAATGAAATAAAATTATGGCGAAACAGAAACTTGTGATCGCGTTATCGCTTTCTAGGGAACAAAGAGCCGCATCAGGCGGACGCCTTTATATTTGGTAGGACCAGTCAGATTGTCTTCAATCGCCATTGCCTCTGGCGATTGAACCCTTTGGGCGTCTTCGCGTTGCTACGACGGACTAAACGCTCCTTAGGTCGCGTTTTTCGAACTGGCGACCTCTACCATATCAAGGCTCACAGAACTCGCGACAACAAGTTAGGACACGATAAAGGTTAACATCTGAGTGGTTCTGATGGCCCGATTTAAAATTGCAAAACCTATTTTACCAGTCGCTGCTAAATGGCTTGCCTCACCTGCTACAGGCGACTACGACTGATTGATGCTCGGTAACTCAGAGCGTTACAGCTCTTTATGAGTCTGAAAACATTACCCGCGGCCTATTGAATAACGTGGCTGCGAAAGCCATCAAGGCAAAAGCGAATATGAGTGTGCCTGCCGCCGAGTAGAGTAGCCACTGCACTGGCACTGCCTCGCCCCTTACCAATTCACTGATAAGCAGGTTTTGAGAGAATAGCGGTATCGGCATCATCGATGCCTCGGGTTTTACCGGGTTACTCATAAACATCAGTGTTGGAACCATGGGGATGAGTATCACGAGTCCCATGTAGGACTGCGCTTCGCGGAAACTTTTGGCGTAAGTTGCCAGTACCGTGAGCAGCGCTGCAGCCATCAAAGCTATCGGTGCGACCACCAAGAGAATGCTAACCATAGCTACAGCACCCAGCCCCAGATCTACGCCCAGGGCTGCGAGTGGTAAGTAGGGTAGTGTGATGCGAAAGGCGATGAGAGTGAGCACGAGCGAGGCCATCCCAAAGATAGCGGTAGCAAGTAATTTGCCCATCATGATTTGCCATCGAGGCACGGGGTTGATTAACAGGGGCTCAAGCGAGTGACGCTCTTTCTCGCCCGCCGTGGTATCGATGGCGAGGTGCATGCCGCCCATAAAGGCCGTGATCATCAGGATATAGGGTAAGAAAAGCATGAAGATCATGCCTCGACTCTGCGGCGTGGATAGATCTACGTCGCGAATCAGTAGTGGCGACATTACAATGGGCGACACGCCCCGCATCTGTAATCGCAACAAGCCGATCTCGCTACCGAAGCCTCTGAGTAGACCCTTCACTCGCGAAATCGGGATATCGGACTCTGGTCGGGAGGGATCTATGATGACCTCGATCTCGGCAGGTCGACCGGCTTGCCATTGCTCACCAAATATCTCGGGAATACGGATGATCACCGGCTCCTTCTGGCTTCTAACCAATGACTCGGGATCATCCGGTGCAGGCTTGATTACCACTCCGTGCTGCTCGAGATAACGAATCAGATTTGGGGCTTGCTCAGCGCCGACGACCGGGATCTCGAGCACACGCTCGGCGCGTTCGGTCTGGGCTGAGGTGCCGAGCCATGTCATTCCAATTAACAGCACTGGAAATAGAATCGGTGCCAATAACAAAGAATTGAAGACCGCCTTGCGATCGCGGAGGTTCTCACGTACTTCCTTCTTGAGTACGACTAGGATGCCGTTCATGCCATCAGCCCCTCTTCAGAACCGATGAGTTGTACGAAAGCGTCTTCTATGGTGTCGCGGCCGCTGCGGCTGATCAGCTCGTCAACAGTGCCTGTCGCCGCTACTTTGCCTTTGGCAATGATGACAATGCGATCACATAGCGCGGCTACCTCTTGCATTATGTGGGTAGACAGCACCACAGACTGGCCGCTGTCCTTGAGGCTTCGAATATATTCTCGCAGCGCTCTGGTGCTCATCACATCGAGACCATTAGTTGGTTCATCCATCAAGACTGTTTGTGGCTGATGCACCATCGCCCGAGCAATAGCCACTTTGACGCGTTGACCCTGAGAGAAGCCCTCGGTTCTTCGATCGATGAATTCGCCCATATCGAGGGTCGCCGCAAGCGATTCGATTCGCTCCTCAATAGTTTGCTTGGGTAAGTTGTGAAGCTCACCAAAGTAGCGGATGTTTTCTCGTGCTGTGAGTCGGGTGTACAAACCTCGACTGTCTGGCACCACACCCAGCGTGGTTTTGATCGCCATCGCATCTCTCGTGGGGTCAAGTCCGTCAATCCGAATATCGCCTTCATCCGGTGGTAGCAATGAGTAGAGCATGCGCAGCGTAGTTGTTTTGCCGGCGCCATTGGGGCCAAGGAGTCCCGTGATCTCGCCGTCACGGGCTTCAAATGTCATATCACTAACCGCTTTTACCTTGCCGAAGGACTTATGCAGATTTCTGACCTCAATCATGGGTTAGGTCCTAGCAGGCTGCTAAAGAACGGAGACGCTTCGATCTTCTCAACACAGGTGATATCGATGTTTTCAGTCGCGCCCTTGGCAATAAAGTCCGTAGCGATTTTTTTGAAGCAGGGGTGTGTCATCACCGAGTGCGACTGACCCTGCGCCACCAAGTTTAAGTGGTTGCTGTAGGAGCTGGCTGCCTGGTCGGCGTAATGAGGAGGTGTTACGGGATCTCTTTCGCCTGACAGCAGCAGCACGGGCAAATCTGATACCACTGGATTATGGAAGTCTTCAGCAACCTCCCCACGAGGCCAGAGATCGCATTGTGTCTTGAGCGACTCTAGGAAAATACTGCCGAGTAGCGTGTCGCTGTGGTCGGCACTAGTATCAATGAAGGGGTAGTCCTCGCTGCAAATAATAGAAAGCTCCACTCCTCGGGCGACCACATCGCTGAGGCCATTCATCACCATGAGTGCTTGCGCCGCGAGTCTCGCCAGAGAGCCAGTTGCAATTGCTTCATCGATTAAAATCGGAAGCGTAGCTTGGGTTTCACTTGCGTATGTCAAAAATCGAATGGCCACAGCGAGTGTATCGGCACTCATTCGGATATCGCGATCCTTACCTGTGATTGGGTCGGGGATGGTGACCCACCGCGCTTCGCTGCGCAGATCAGCTGCGAGCGCATTTAGCTGATTCAGGCTGTCACCAAAGCTATAGTTGCATTCTTCATTGTTGTAGCAATCATCGAAGACCTTAGCGAGCGCCGCATCGAGCATAGGGGCATGGTCCTGACCCAGAGCGAGCTGCATCGGTACGACACTGTCGAGTACTGCGGAGCGAACTGTCTCTGGGTACTTCCTCAGGTACACCTGAGCGGCGCGAGTACCATAGGACACCCCCATGATATTGATTTTCTCGTACCCCATGGCTACTCGAACCTGGTTGAAGTCGCTCATTGCTATATCGGTGGTGTAGAAGCGAAGGTCAGCCTGGAGTTGATCACGACAGATAATGGTTTGCTCTGCCACATACCCAAGATCTAGCTCGGTATTAAGATCCATATCCTCGTCGATAGGGCAAGCCAGCTTGTTGGATTGGCCGGTACCGCGTTGATCAATCATCACGATATCGCGTTTTTCGCGAATTTTACTGAGTGTGCCACGGATCATGACCCAGGTCTCAGAGGCCGCCTGCCCCGGTCCGCCAGCAAAAAAGAAGACCGGATCTGGTTGGGGCTGCGTTGCGGTTGAGGGAGCGATGGCAATATGAATCGAAATCTTCTCACCATTTGGGTCATTGGGGTTTTCTGGCACCTCGATAAAGCCACAGTTAGCACGCGCCGTGGCAGGCGAACCCGGCATCGACAACACGCAGTCCTCAAAATTTACAGTGTTCGCTTCAGATTGAGCTTGCACTTGCGAAGACATGTTGATGAGTCCGACGGCGGCTAACGCTGATGCAGTCCGATTCAATACGATACAAAGTTCGCTGAATGAACTTAGTCTGAGACCACTGATAGACAAACAATTTGAGTTAGTAGTCGACATATATAGGGCCTAAACCGTCTGGCATAAGTCAAGTATTGACTCTCGAAGATCATTTTTCCAATCTAACAGCAACTGGTGATTGCAGTCCGCAATTTCTCCTCTAACCAGAGAAATTGCGGACTGAGATTTACTGATAGATGGTTACGCACGAGGCTGCCAAAGCTAACCTTCTCCAGGCAGCGTAATTTCTGAGCGCTACCTTTCTAAGGTAGAGGTAACTCGCCACAACACGCGAGGACTCAGCGAAAACGAAAAATAAAATTGAGGAGAAACAGAGGCTTAGAAGTTTGGTGAGACCAGCCAGATTGTCTTCAATCGCCATTGCCTCTGGCGATTGAACCCTTTGGGCGCCTCCGCGTTGCTCCGGCGGACTAAACGCTCCTTAGTTCGCGTTTTTCGACTGGCTTCGCCAGCCCGATAGTGTGGTAAACCTCCAAACATAAAAAAGCCCGATTTAGGCGGGCTCTTTTATATTTGGTAGGACCAGCCAGATTCGAACTGACGACCTCGACCATGTCAAGGCTCACAGAACTCGCCACAACACGTTAGGACACTGTAAAGGTTAACACCTGAGTGGCTCGACTGGGCTAACGGCGTGCCTTTTCTGCCAGCATGAAGGCGCCTTGTATTCCCGAGTACTTACTGAGAAGAGGTGCGGAAATGAAGTAGTCATCTGTAATACGCCCTATACCAGTCAACGAATTGCCGAAGACCCTCACTTATTGGGGTTTTGGGGGCAAAACCAAACAATTCTTGGGCGGCATCAATGTTGGCGCAGGTCCTCTTAACATCTCCAGGCTGCATATCTACTAATTCAGTGATGGCATCCCGCTCGCAGAGAGTTTCCAATGTGGCAATGAAATCTCCAAGTTTTACCGGCTGATTGTTTCCCAAATTTAAAATTCGATGAGGAATTTCAAGGTCGCGAGGCGGATGTTTGCAAGCGCCTAAGACACCGTCAACGATGTCATCAATATAGGTAAAGTCGCGCTCCAAATTACCTTGATTAAAGACCTTGATGGGTCTTCCATTAAGGATACTGTCGGTGAAACTAAAGTAAGCCATATCAGGACGCCCTGCGGGTCCATAAACAGTGAAGAACCGAAGGCCCGTCATGGGGACGCCATAGAGTTTTGCGTAGCTGTGTGCCACGACCTCATTCGATTTTTTCGTCGCTGCATAGAGGCTGACTGGATCATCTGTGGGGTCAGTCTCGGAAAATACTGACAGTTTACTGTTGCCATATACCGAGCTTGAAGACGCGAAAATAAAGTGCTCGGGCGGGTGTTGTCGGATCTGCTCAAGCATATTTTGAAAGCCTACCAAGTTACTTGCCACGTAGGCGTGCGGGTTTTCGATTGAGTAGCGAACACCTGCTTGAGCCGCGAGGTGGATCACCCACTTGAAAGAAGCGCCAGCGAAGAGTTCTTGCACACCCTGGCTATTGCATAGATCAAGTTGGTGAAATTGAAAACCTGGTAATGCGTTCAACTGTGCTAGGCGATATTTTTTTAAACCCGGATCATAGTAATCATTGATGCTGTCTACACCCACCACATTGTGGCCCTGGCCGAGGAGCGCCTTTACTGCGTTTGCTCCAATAAAACCCGCTGCGCCTGTCACCAAAACTCTCACGCGATTTCTCCAACTAAGAACGGGGATGGTACCGTTGGCGCTCAAAGGTTTTCGCCGAAGATACGTTTTTCTCGCTACGGTCTTTTGCGATTGCGATGGTACCCTATCGCTTCAAGGAGCGGGAGTTAGTTTGTGGCGGTCAGTCGCTGGATAATAGGCATTATTCTGACGGGCAGCTTAATTTGGCTGGTTGATATCTTTGTCGGTTGGCGCTACGTCTGGGAAAGCTGGCGATTGGTGTCCGTCATTGTGGTTCAAAAATTCCTTCTGTTATTTGCGCTAAGTCATGCGATTCGAGCATGGCGCATTTACCTGTTTAAGAGCCAATCTTTGGGCCTTGGATATGGGCTCACCATAAAACTCAGTCTGGTACACCAAAGTCTGAACAACCTTCTACCAATGCGATTGGGCGAGGCGAGTTATCCGCTCCTCATGAGGCGTTACAGTTCAGTATCTTTGATGGATGCGACTTTTGATCTACTTTGGTTACGCGTATTGGACTTTATCGTCATGGGTTCATTGTCCATTTTTGTGGTCATGAGCTATGCGAGTCCCCCACTTGCGACCGCTGCTATGTTTGTCTTTCTGGTTGGTGGTTGTGCTGTTCTCTCATGGGCGCGGTTTGTGTCTGCTGGCACTCAGCCTTCCATCGGAAACCAAGTGACAATGATGTCGGTACTTCGTAGGTTAGGTGGGCGCGGGCCATCAACAATGGGTCGGCTTTGCTTGCTCTTAGTACTAACAATCTGTGCATGGGCGGCTAAAATTGCTGCGATCGTAATCCTAGCGGCGGCGCTTACAGACCTGCCTTGGCTGACCCTGATTGGCGGCATTGTTGCTGGTGAAGTTTCCGGAGTACTGCCTGTGCATGGTATCGCTGGTGCGGGCACTTATGAGGCCGCCTTCGTTGCAGGGGCGATCGCCGGTGGCGATGCGTTCGATAAATTGTTGCTAACCTCCGTTAGTGTCCACGTTTTTGTTATATCAACAACCTGTCTCTTGGCTCTTTTTTCCTTACCGCTAGGAGGTCACCGGACTCAAGTCTGAGCGCTTTTTTATTGTTAAGTCAGTGCGGTCAGATGAGAGCCGGTACAAAAGGCCACCAATTACACTGAATTTTTTCCCACGCACTCAATATTGAGTGCGCAGTTTTTGCGTATGCGTAGCCGACAGCGATTTTGTATTTTTTATGGGGCGCTGCGGTTAAACCCGCGCACTTTTATCCAGTTGGGCATTGAAAAATCAAATCGTAAAAGCTCTTTTTCATCTTTGTGACATAAAAATTTGAACTTTGTTTCATGTTTCGGTCACCATAATTTAACCGCGCGTCGATAACGTCTTGGCTTTCAATGTTGGGATGTAAAATGATCCAGCGCGTATCGATTATTGTCCCGTTTTATCAAGAGCAAGAGAGTGTCATCCCCCTAGTCACCGACATGCACGAGGCGTTGTCGCGTCTTGTCTACGAGTGGGAGCTTATTTGCATTGATGACGGCAGTATGGACATGACTCTGAGTCGATTGATGGACGCTAAACACCAGTTTGGCAGCCATGTTCGCGTGCTACAGCTTCAAAGGAACTACGGTCAAACAGCGGCGATGCAGGCGGGTATAGATGCCGCCAGAGGAGACATTATTGTCACCTTGGATGGCGATTTGCAGAACGATCCTAATGACATACCCGCGATGATCGAAGAGTTGTTCGAGCGAGATCTAGATCTGCTTCAGGGCTGGCGCGAGGATCGAAAAGACGGTTACTGGTTTCGCAGATTCCCGTCACTGATTGCTAACCGGCTAATTGCGAGAGTCACTGGCGTTAAACTGCGAGATTACGGCTGCAGCCTCAAAGTCTACCGCGCGAGCCTACTTAAACAGATCCGTTTGTTTGGGGAGATGCATCGCTTTATCCCCGTATGGGTCGCATCGGTTACCAAGCCGAGCCGAATCGGAGAAACGGCGGTATCGCACAACGCGAGGCAATATGGTCATTCGAAGTATGGGCTTTCTCGAACCTTTAGGGTGATTCTGGACCTCTTGTCCGTATCCTTTTTCCTTAAGTTCAGAGCTCGGCCCGGCCACTTTTTTGGGTATATCGGGTTGTGTTGCGGCTTGGTTGGGAGCCTCATCCTAGGCTACCTGGGTGTGCTCAAATTTTTCCTTGGAGAGGATATTGGTGGTCGCCCGTTATTTTTCTTCGGTATGTCCATCGTCGTCGCATCTGCGCAATTCATAACAACCGGTGTGCTGGCCGAGATGTTATCTCGCGTATTTTTTGAATCAACCAATGCCCGTGGCTACCACCTCCGGGAGACAGAGGATTCCTCGGTCGGTGGCGGCTGGTACTCACCTAACGCTGCCGCGGAAAATACTGAATGACACAAGTAGCTTTTGAGTCTGAGCGCTGGCGACCAGATTCTTATGTACAGGCTGGCTTAATTTCGTTTTGTCTTTTTATCGCCTTTTTTGTAAACCTTTGGGGCGTCCCTCTTTTCGATTTGGATGAGGGTGCATTTGCGGAAGCAACGCGCGAGATGCTCGTATCCGGCAATTTTGCTGCCACCTATCTAGACGGGGAACCGCGATACGACAAGCCCATTTTAAGCTATTGGCTGCAGAGTCTCAGTGTCAGTGCTTTTGGGATGCACGAATTTGCTTTTAGGCTACCTTCAGCGCTCGCCGCAAGCCTTTGGCTCATCGCCAGCTACCGGTTTGTAAAGCAAGAATGGGACGAGCAGAGCGCGCTGTTCACCGTCTTGATCATGGCCAATGTCGCCATTGTGGGCGTCATAGGTAGAGCCGCGACGGCCGATGCCTGGTTGAATCTCTTTATTTCGCTGACCATGTTCGATATGTGGCGGTACATGCGGATGCCTCGGCTTCGTACGCTATTAACCACATATACGTGGTTAGCTCTGGGCGTCCTAACAAAAGGTCCCGTCGCCATTGCCATTCCGCTCATGGCTGGGGGTCTATTTTTCATGACCACTCGTCAGCATCAGCAATTCTGGAGAGCAGTTTTGAACCCCGTCGGCTGGCTGGTCTTCGCCGCTATTTTAGGCCCTTGGTTGATTGCGGTTTATCAAGACCAAGGATGGGATTTTTTTACCGGATTTCTACTAGATCACAATATCAATCGGTTTACCCAAACACGCGAAGGCCACGGCGGCTCCCTTTTTTATTATTTTGCTGTCCTACCCATTATTGTTCTGCCGTTTACAGGTGTGCTGTTCACGTTTTTACAAAGGCTAAGAGTCTTTTGGTCAGACGCCCTTAGTCGTTATTTACTCTTATGGTTTGGCGTCGTTTTCGTGTTGGTATCGATGTCTAAAACACAACTCCCGCACTACCTACTTTACGGATTGACGGGCGTCTTTTTCATCTTTGCCCGTTATCGCGGCACGCTCTTTAGCGGCACTTGGCAACTTGCCTTTCCGCTGGGCTTCATGGCCCTCATGTTTTTTCTACCTGACCTTGTCGCCTTAGCCGTCGATCAGACTACACGTGCTTACGAAGTGGAACTCTTATCACGCGGTGACGAGGTGCTGAACTTCAACTACCGCTTGCTGGCAGCCCTGACATTCGTGGCAATGGTCCTTTTAGCCTTTTTGCTTCGCGCTTCCCATGGTCACAGGTTAATTGCACTGAGCGTTTTACAAACGCTGTTTATTTTTAATGTCTTTATCAATGCAGTAGGCGAGCTCCAGCAAGGCCCGGTGAAGCGAGCAGCAGAGCTAGCCAGTCAACTGGGCCATGACAAGGTAGTGGCTTATGGCATCTCAATGCCTAGTTTTAGCGTTTACAGACAGGCCGTGACGCCGCGTGAAGCGCCAGATGAAGCCGACTTGATATTCACACGTGCTGACAGACTCGAGTCTCTGAGACGTGAGTTGCGTCAAGACCTAAACATCATTTTCCGCGAGGGCGGAATCGTACTAGTGGAGCGTCAATATGAATCTCAATAGCCTTTACACACACAGTTTGAAGCCGTTTCGAGGCTCCTTTGCGCTGGAGGGTGTTGCTGCGGAGGTTCATGCGTCAAGGAACGCATTGCGCCTCAACGATGATGCCGCAACGTTCATATCTTTTGCTGGATTTTGTGCTGTGTGCATGACTACGGCAGCACTGCTTTTCGTGTTTGGTGGCTACGAGGCGGGATTCCACACCATTAACTCACTGGCCCGTTACCTCTCTGAGGATTTCTTACAAATTACGACCTTTATGGGGGATACGGCCGTTGCTTTGTGCCTGATGCTATTTTTTGCGCGCCGCAATCCCTCACTACTCTTTATCATCTTACTCGCTGCGATTTACGGCACCTTGGTAACCCATGGCATGAAAGCTTATTTTGACATGCTGCGGCCTCCGGCCGTGTTAAACAGCGATGATTTTGTTCAAATCGGTCAGGCTTTTAAGCGCGCTAGTTTTCCATCTGGTCACTCAGCGACGGTGTTTATCATGGTGTCGTGTCTCTACTACTTTGCGACGCAGATCTCAACGAAGATCATGCTTCTTACGTTTGGAGCGTGGGTAGCCATTAGTCGCGTCTTGGTTGGTGCACACTGGCCTGTGGATATCTTGGTTGGCAGCGGCGTTGGTGTAATGGCTACAGCGATCGCGATATACAGCGCAAAACGTTGGTCGTGGGGCTTCTCTGTCCGTGTTCACTTTTTTGTCCTTTCGCTCTTAATTGCTGCCGCAATAATGCTTTTTTCGCACTCGGGTGGATATCCGAACGTGTCGTTATTCGCGAAACTTTGCGCGACGGCCAGCTTGACATTTTTTGTCGCGGACTACTTTTTTAGTCCCTATGTGCCTAAGGGCTCGGGGACAACGTCACACCGTCCGCCTAGCCAATTAGCGAAGAGCTAGTTAACTCATGGCTCAGGCTTTACTGCACCGCAATGAAGGAGCGTTATTGCTGCTCGTGTGCGGGTTAGTAATAGGTCGTTTCGCGGCAGTGTCGATCCTCGATTTAGCGCTCTTTTACGATGAGGCCTACTACCATTTTTGGTCACAGGACTTCGCTTTTGGGTACTACTCGAAGCCGCCTGTTGTGGCGTGGCTTATCGCGCTGACGACAACGCTCGCCGGACATGTCAGTGAGTGGTCCGTTCGGATTGCAGCTCCAACAATGTATGGCTTGACCGGTTTTATTGTTTATCTGATTGGCCAGCAACTGATGGACAGGCGTGTTGGCGTGGTGGCTATGGTCGTCTTTTTGTCGACGCCCCTAGTGACGTTTAACAGTCTATTTATTACTACGGATGCGCCGTTATTGTTCTTCTGGGCTTTGACTGCCTACATTTATTTAATCGCTCTGGAAAAGAACCGCATGAGTTTGTGGGTGTTGTGCGGTGTTCTTGGTGGGGTCGGACTCCTGTCAAAATACACGATGGGCTTGTTAGCCATCGGGCTCTTGGCGCATCTCTCGCTGTGTTACAGAGACCGACTCAAAACGCCGGGACCTTGGTTGGCTGCGGTGTCTGCCTTTGCTGTCTTTTCGACCAATCTTGCTTGGAATTACCGACACGACTTCATTAGTTTTCAGCACACCAGCGAGATATCCCAACTTTCAGGTTCTTTATTCCATCCTGATCAGTTTCTCGAGTTTTTTTTAGGCCAGTTTCTGGTGTTTGGCCCTGTAGTCATGTGGCTATTCTTAATCGTCTTAATGCGACGACATTATTCGCAAGCAGAAAAACTTTTGCTGGCGATCACGCTACCCTTACTACTTCTTATCGGGACACAAGCGCTCTTGTCGCGGGCACATGTTAACTGGGCGGCGCCAGTTTACATAGGCGCAAGTATTTGGGTGGCGAGTTACATAGAAGTAAACGCAAGACGAGTGCTTTTACTATGGGCGCTTGGGCTTAATCTTGCCATTGCCGGAACGTTTTATGCCTACCCCTCAATTCAGCAGCTAGTAGGCATTGAAGCAACAAAATCTAATACACCTTTTAAGCGTGTCAGTGGCTGGCGAGAGCTATTTCAGAAAGTTGAGCAAGTGTCAGCGCATGAAGACGCCATCTGGATCAGTGATTCAAGAAAACTGCTGTCATACGCGCACTTTTATTTAAGTGATTTTGAGAGTGGGCGGAGGCTCACCGTTGCCAGTTTCAATCCGAGCGGTGAAATTTCTAATCACTTCGACCTGCTCTTTTCGATTCCGCGGGCTGCTGATGCGAATGCGGATTACATATTCCTATCTGAAGACCCTCGAGAGTTGGAAGGTTGTTTTGAAACAGTCCTCTTAGCTGAGCGTGTCACACATGATGTCTTCCCCACGCTTACTCGAGAGTTGTTCATTTATCAATTATCAGGATTTAAAGGTTATGAATATTGCAGTGATTAAGCCCTTGCATACCGCGATACGAAAAGACGTTTTGGCCTGCGTGGTTACCGGACTGGTGTTTTTCGCATTGCCGGAGATAGATATCTGGGTGAGTAAACAGTTTTATGATGGAGGTGTCTTTTACCTTCGTGAAAATACGCTCGTTACGACGATCTACCATATTTTTGCGAAGATTCATTTTGCATATCTTCTCGTTTTTCTTTTCGCCCTCGCAGTCCTGAGTATTGTTAAGAATGAGGCGGGTGCAAAGTGGCGAAAGCGCTTACGTTTCTTACTTTTGGTGCTCCTGCTCGTTCCCGGTCTTATTGTGAATGTAGGATTGAAAGACAATTCATTTGGACGCCCCAGACCTGTGCACATCGAGCAGTTCGGTGGTCAAGCTGAATTTACCCCCGCTTTTGTTTACTCAGGCGAATGCGCGAAGAACTGTTCTTTTGTAAGTGGCCACGCCGCTATCGCCACCTTTGTCATTGCCTTTGCTTGGATGTTTGGTAGTCGCCGTCTATTTCTCGCTGGGCTCTTTGCGGGTTTGGCGGTGGGTATGGTGCGAATATTTCAGGGGGGGCACTTCCTCAGTGACGTTATCTTTAGCCTGTGGGTAGTGTATTTCGGGACGCTTCTGTTGGCACATCAGTATCGTTTTAGCATGTCATGTAAAAATGAGGGTCCGATAACCTAACTGCTTTCTATCTTTGGTACGACCAGCCAGATTGTCTTCAATCGCTATTGCCGCGGGCGATTTCACCCTGCGGGAGTCTCCGCGTTGCGCCGGCGGACTAAAACGCTCCTGAAGTCGCGTTTTTCGAACTGCGACCTCTACCATGTCAAGGCTCACAGAGCTCGCCACAACACGTTAGGACATGTCGCAGACTAGCATCGCAAGCTGCCCTGTAGCCTTAATTGTTACTACTCATATTTTATACTTCTGGCGCAATATCTTGGTCAGATCAAGCCCAATCGCCGTTGCGAATGAGCTTACTAACTGATCTACCGACATCTCTGGTTCTGTATGTCCAAACACTAGTCTGTCTGGCCTCAGAAGTACGCTTTCACCACTGGTTAATTCTGCAGGATATTTACCTTGCAGCAGTTCAATCTCGTCAAGATCAATAACTTTGATGCTCAATGCCTCGACTAGAGCCCGGCTATTTTCGTTCAAGGCAACTGAGCCCTGTGTAATCAAGCCCGCCTGTGTACCCAGGAGTTCGTCGAACCGTTGCTCTTTGCCTGTCGTATCACGAACCACCGGTTGGGCTAGCAAGTAACCTGTCGCCCCCTGGTTAGAAACCTGCTCAACAAGCACGACCCCTGAGCGAATGGGCGGCTGCTCTCTGCCTTGGCCATAGCCAGATGAGCGCGATGTTTGCTGCATTTCTGGGGGTGCTTCGCCGACGCGCTCGGCCGCCTCGGTTGCCGCCATGTGCTGCATTAGGTGGCCCATGTCTACTGCCCAAGACACTAGATCATGGGCATGGGCATCACGTTCTGTTTGGTAGGTATCCAGCAGTGATTGTGTGCACGCGCCCTTTAGCACTAAGGGCAACTTCCAGGCCAGATTGATCACGTCGCGCATGCCTGAATTCATGCCTTGCCCCAAGAAGGGTGGTGTTTGATGGGCGGCGTCGCCAGCAAGAAAGACGCGCCCCCGCTGCCAACTATCGGCGATAGCCGCGTGAAATTGATACACGGCAGTGCGACGAAGTTTGTAGGTATCACGCGGTGTCCAGCTATCCAAAAGCGCATGTATGGTGTCAGTCTCGAGCATCTGTTCCGCGCTTTCACCTGGGTTTAGCTGGAACTCCCAACGGCGGTAGGGGTCCTTGGTGGCGACATGGGTGTGAATTCGGTCAGGATCACAGACCTGCAGCACTTCATTGGGCAGATTGTGTGTTTTCAGCATTTCCACATCGACAACCAGCCAATCTTGATCATAGCCAAGGTCCCGCAATCCAACACCCAGTGCTTTGCGCGTTGGACTGTTTGCCCCGTCACAGGCAACGAGATATTTGGCAGTCAATGAAACGCTTTTGCCGATGCCTGAGGCATTAAGTGTGACCTGGGTTGGACTGTTGAAAAACTCGGTAACTTCATAGCCTACATAGTGAGAGACATTGGCATGAGACAGTGCTTGGGTGCGCAGGAAGCTCTCCAGTTCTGGCTGGTCAAACATATTGGCAGACTGCCAGCCACTGCTGCCTACAGCCACAGCATTGCCGCCGAACAACCACTCCCGTTTAGAGTTCGCGAAGCCCGCCCGTTCGTTGGCGCGAATGGGCTGCATCATTTGATTCACCGTTTCTGCTAACCCTATTGGCTGCAACGCGCGGATGATTTCGCCATCTAAATTAACCGCCCTCGGCAGGGTATACACTTGTACTTCTTTTTCGACCGCAACAACCTTAAGGCCTGCTTCGGCGAACAAAATGGCCGCCAAGCATCCCACCGGTCCTAAGCCGACGATGGCAACATCAAAAGGACGGCTCAAGCCGTTGTGTGCTTCTGTGGTCATCGAATAGCGGCGGTATCTGGTTCCGCAATCACCTCGTTCTCAATAAAACCAAGGCCCTCAATTTCGACTTTCACCGTGTCGCCGATTTGCAGCGTCGCTTGTGGCTGCATCGCTGCGCCCACGCCGCTTGGTGTGCCAGTCGCAATTATATCGCCGGGTTCCAGGGTGAATGCGGTGCTCAAAAACTCAATAATGTCGTAACAGTTGAATATTAAGTCGTCGGTATTGGTCTCTTGCCGCAGCTCACCGTTGACGAAGGTTCTGAGCATGAGGTGATGAGGGTCAACTTCATCTGCGGTGACGATGGCCGGCCCGAACGGGTTATGCGTATCCCAAGATTTACCCATAGTGAACTGTGGTGGAGTTGCGAGAAACTGCCATTCGCGAACACTGACATCGTTCAACACGCAGAAGCCTGCGATGACTTTGCTGGCGTCATCCTTGCTAACTCGCCGGCACCGTTTGCCGATAACTATGCCTAACTCACCCTCGTAATCGAGCATCTTGGTTTCTTGAGGCGAGTGAATCGGTGCATAAGGCCCGTTGGCCGAGGTTGCCTGCTTAGTAAAGACCACTGGATATTTGGGGATGTCCATATTGCTTTCTTTGGCGTGGGCCTGGTAATTCAGGCCGATGGCAAGAATCTTTGGCGGCCGTCGTATGGGGGCTTCGATTACTACGTCAGCAGCAGCAAAATGTGTTGCGGCATCAGCGTGCTTCGCGGCTTCCTGCAGGGCTGTATCGCCTGCCTCAAGCAGGGTCAGCATATCGTCAGGCAACGCCGGAGCTGTCTGAGATAAATCAACGATTTGCTCGCCCTGTAGCAGTCCAATTCGGGTTCGTGAAGATTCGGTAAAGGTAATCAGCTTCATAGTGGTTTCTCTGGCGGAGTAAATAAATTGGCGACTGCATCCGCGTGCGCCTCGACCCTTTGCGGGTCTAGCGGGTTTTGGCCAGACAATGCCTCGGCTTCAGAAGCGTTCGAGAACATCAGCGTCGCAGCACCCGTTAGAATGTAATAAAAGTGATGTGCATCCATTTTCGGCGCAGCGCCGAGGTCCTTAGCTCGATTAAACACGCGACATACTTGTTGGTACCACGGTCTTACTGATCGCTCCAACAACCACTGCAAACGCCAGTCGTTGTGCATGCCTTCTTGAATCATCAAGCGGTTGAGCTCCGGATGTTTGGCGCAAAAAGTAACGTAGGCGTGCACAAAAAAACGCAGTTTCAAGTGGTCGTCTATCTGCTTGATATTCTTTAACGCTCCGCCAAGATCCTGCTCGGTAATCGACATCATATGGTCTGCAGCAGCCTGCCAGAGCGCCTGTTTAGAGCCATAGTGATGATTGATCAAGCCGCGCTTAACGCCTGCGGCGGTCTCTATACTGCGCGTTGAAGCGGCATCGTAGCCTCTAGTGGAGAATGCGAGAAGGGCCGCATGCACCAGCTTTTTTTTCGTGGCCTGGGCATCGCGAAGTTTGTTTACGCAGTTGGCTGTGGGCGTGCGCCGGGCAGAATTCACATGGGTCCCTAGAATGAACTTGTGTAGTGTTTAGCTATTTTATATATTACTTGTCAATTGGCAAGTTAAACAGTAAGGGAGCCCATGCCGAACATCAAAGACATTCTATATGTCAGATTTCGTGTCACCGACCTACAGGCGCAAAAACAGTTTTTGGAGGATTTTGGCTTCCAAACGAAGCTAGACGGCGATCTGTTGATGGCTCGGGGTACCGATGACACCCCATACATCTATCTTGCTCAAGAGGCTGTTGAGCCGGGTTTTGTTTGTGTCGGCTTTGCTGCAGAGTCGGCAGATGCGTTGCGGGAAATCGCTGCCATCGACCAAGTGCCGGTAGAGGCTAATCCGCTGGAGGGAGGCGGGCTGATTGCTCGTCTTACCGACCCCAACGGCTTCTCTGTAGATGTGGTGGCCGATATCTCGGCTGCGCCGTCGCTTACCGTGGCCGGACGCTCAGGCCTCAACAGTGGTAATGAGAAGCAGCGCTTGGGCGAACGGGTGGCTTTCGCAGACCCTGAGTGTTCGATCAAGCGTCTTGGTCACGTGGTGCTGATGGTGAACAACTTTCAGGAAACCTTTGAGTGGTATCAATGCCGTCTGGGGTTGCTGATTTCCGATGAAATTGTCATGGAAAAAGAAGGCGAAGAGCACACCTTGGGAGCGTTCACGCGCTGCAACCGAGGGGAAGAATTCGTTGACCACCACACACTATTTTTCATTGACGCGGGGCATGCAGACTTCAATCATGCCGCCTTCGAAGTGGCCAATTGGGATGTACTAATGCGGGGTCACTATGAGCTGAAAAAAGCGGGTCACCAGCATTCTTTCGGTGTGGGCAAGCACATACTAGGTAGCCAAACCTTTGATTATTGGAAAGATCCAAACGGTTTTATGCTCGAGCATTTCACCGATGGCGATCTCTTTAATGAGTCCTTTGGTTCGCATAAGCGCAGCCCTGCGGATTTGCTCGGCACTCACTGGGGGCCAGAGGGTATGCCCGGGCAATAAGTGAGTGGTAAACCGGCGGTTGCACGCAGCCAGTCAAACTCAGGAGTACGAAGCACCATGACAATCTTGTTTGGTCTGATTTTGGTCGGTATCACGTTGGCAATAGTTTTAATGCTTCGAGAGCGCTCGATGCGACAAACCCGGGTGGTTCCTCCGGGTTTGCAGTCTGATATCAGTCTGCCTTTTGAGGCTGAGTGGACGCTTTACCACAATCCGTTTTCGCTATGCTCCAAGAAGATCCGCGTCTGTTTAGCGGAGTATGGCGTGGTTTTTGACAGTATTGCGATAGATCTCATTGAAACCGGTAGTTATCAGAACATCAGTCGGGAATTTCTCAAGGTGAATCCCGGAGCCACTGTACCGGTGCTCTTGCATAACGGGCATCCGATTTACGAATCACACGAGCAGCTAAATTATGTTGCCGCAAAGGTTGATGTAACCGGCCTGTTGGTGCCAGACAGCACAGAGCAACGACAAGTGATGGATGCATGGGTGCATAAAACCTCCCTAATTGGCGACGATCCCATCGAGTCGCCAGAAGCAACGGCCGGCAACGCGGTTCCCGGTCTCACTATCCCAATCTTTGCTTCCATGGTGGCAAAAATCCCGGTGTTGAATATTTTTGAGGGGCTGTTGTTCCATCGTATTAAGCAGCGGGCGTTCTTCTTTCTGATGATGAGACTTGTTGGATTGCCAAAAACGCTGACCCTGAAGCCCGTAATCCATATCGTTAACCGAGCATCCGAGGCGATGGCCGCACATCTGGATGATCTTGAGCAGCAACTTGTTAGCAGCCAAGGGCCGTGGATTTGCGGCCAACAGTTCAGTCTTGCCGATGTGGGCATGATGGTGGTTTTTGATCGTCTGAGAGAGGGAGACTGGCTAACTCTACTGGTAAAGGACCGGCCGGTCCTGGATGCTTACTGGAGCGCCCTGCAGCAGCGGCAAAGCTATCGCGAGGGCTGTCTAGAGCACGAACACCCCGCTGTCGTTCAGGCGACCAAGGAACTTATGAGTCTTAAACAACTGCAGCGATGGCCTTCGGATATTCCTCAGTGAGGCTCAGCCGGCCAGATTGCTTGTATCGTTGCGATCGTTTATTCAACTGGGCTTTGGGTTGTTGAGCCCTCATTGCGCCGACTAGCAGCCTCGGCCCAGGGTGGACGGGTCTCCTCGCCCCCAAATGTGTCCCAAGGCTGATCCGTCGCGAATTGCACCGGCTTGCTTCGCGGCACTGCGAGCAAGGCTTCGCGCATTTGTGAGAATCGCTGAGGAAATTGTTCCTTTAAATCTTCTAGCTCACGGGGATCTGTTTCGATGTTATGAAGATACCAAGTGTCGGACTTCAAAAAGTCAGGCATAACGGGCAGTGAGCCTTCGCGGACCACCTTCCAGGGCCAATCTATCATGGCCTCGCTGTCGAAATTGGCGACAACAAAAGGCTTTGCTGGTAACGGCGATTCGCCTAAAAGAGCGGCTTTGATGCTCCGTCCATCAACACTGTTAATAGTAAGACCCGCTATATCGGTAAGCGTTGGCAACACATCGGCAATGTTAACAGCCTGAGAGAGCGGCTCGCTGGACTCCATTTTGCCCGGCCACCAAATTGCAGCAGGCACGCGGATACCACCCTCGAATACAGACCCTTTACCCTGTTTAAGGCCACCATTATTGCTAAAGCCATCGCGCATGGGTGGAATGAGTAGTTCGATTAGCCAGGGCTTCGGTGAGGAGCCACCATTGTCACTGGCAAACAAAATTACCGTATTCTTGCCCCAAGACTGGTTCATTATTGCTTCAACAACATCTCCAACCGCATTGTCGAGGGCTGAGATCATACGCAACAGGGTGGCACGTCCTTGATGTTCGACGCTGGCATCTTTGGGTTCTTCAACAGGCGTGTGGATAGCATTGAAGGAGACAAATAAGAACAGTGGGGCGTCGCTTGCGGTGCGGCCTTCAATGATGTTGATGGCTGCGTTTTTAATTAGGTCTGTGGTGTAGCCCTCCTCACGTAGGGTCATACCATTTTTTTGCCAATCCAGACCGCCAGAGAACACATGGTCGAAGTAACCTATGCCGCCGTTGAGGTGCCCGTAAAAAGAGTCAAAGCCGCGCTGCTGAGGCCAGTAGGCGGTATTGGCGTTGCCCAAATGCCATTTGCCAACTAAATGTGTCTGATAGCCCACGCCTTTGAGGTGCTCAGGCAGCGTCTGCCAATGCAGCGGCAATCCCTCACTGGAGTGCCATTGTATAGGGCCTTTAACGCCGTGCGTGGTAGCGAATAGGCCTGTCAGCAGCGAGGCTCGGGTGGGTGAGCAGGTAGGGTTAACGTAAAATCGATCAAACTCCACACCTTGAGCAGCGATGCCATCAATATGAGGCGAAACAACATTTTCATTGTGATAGCCGACGTCACCCCAGCCGAGATCGTCAACCAAGAGGATCACCATATTGGGTTTGGATATTGATATTGCTTCGCCGTCCGCGGATACGATGCCGGCCGCGGTCGCCGTAAGCGCTGTGCTGCCGAGGAAAAAGAAGATACAAATCGCTAAATAGTGTTTGAGCAGTGGCATCGCCGGGAAGACCTGTTGTTTTTTATAATTCGAGGCAATTTTATATGTGGCTTGTCAATTGGCAAGTTAAACATAAGGGAACCCATCCCGAACATCAAAGACGTTGTATATGCCAGATTTCGTGTCACCGACCTGCAGGTGCAAAAATAGTTTATCGGTGAACGCTACTCCATCTGCCAGAGGGAGCTGCCTTTGAATTTCAAAAATCTCGAGGAGCGCTTGCTCGAGGAACTCAACCGTTTGCGTCAACTTGAGTCGAGTGTCGATAAAGTACTGTCCGGCCTGACGCCATAGCCGACTTATGTTTGGCCAATTATTTTTGAGTGCCAAATACTCCAGTCTGCATTTGATTCAACGGCCGACCTCAGGGCGCACCTGCACAAAAGTGTTGAGCGTGGCACTTAGGTGGGCGGGTGGACTCGTGTCATCAAAGACCATGTTGCAAGATGCTCTAGCGCCGTGGACGCTTATTGGGGTCTCAGTAGTCGTCAACCTTGCCGCGATTTTTCTTAATTGAGCCCTGCTTCTTCTTACTCTCGAGGCGCTTGCGCACCGCTGATCTAGAGGGGCGGGTTTTCCTTCTCGGCTTATCGGTATATTGGGATTTTTGAAGCAACTCATCCAGTCGCTCCAGGCTCTCTAGCCTGTTTTTTTCCTGGCTCCTGAACTTTTGCGCCTTGATGACGATCACGCCATCAGTATTGATCCTGGTATCGCGTAGCTCAAGAAGCTTCGATTTAACGGTTTCCGGTAAACTAGAGGCCTTGACGTCGAATCTCAAATGGATGGCAGAGGAAACCTTGTTGACGTTCTGGCCCCCCGGACCGCTGGCACGGATCGCCGAAAATTCAATCTGGCTCTCGGGAATGTCTGAAACGCGAACCATCAGGCAGACGACCTAAAACGGGCATTGTGTGTGTTCACCTTGATGCAGTCACTCTGATCCATGTTTTCCGGCATCTAGACAATAAGACTCGTTGGTCGCGATGCAGATGTATTTCTCGCATTACCTGCGCCGCCCTCAATATTGAGTGTCGTTCCAAAGATCTCAGACTTTGCAAAGTGAGGCAGCTCGGTTGCAACACGATTTAAATCTGCGACGATCGTATAGTATCTATCTGCACCCATATCCTTCAAACCGCTGTTCGAATTGCCAGCCCCTGTGGGATCGATCGAGCCCCGAGATCGCTTGCTGCCCAGATACATTACACTTCTCTGGTACAGGCTCAACTGTTCCGAGAACGGGCCTCTATCCCCTCAGTTTGTTATTTATTTCAATATTATGTCTCAGTATTTGTATAGATCATGGCCATGAAGAAAACACTGTGTAAATCAAAAGCAGTTCGCGAGAGAAGCCGCTTACAGCGAAGTTCAAAGCCGGTATCGCACCAGTGTAAAAAGTGTGGGCGTTTGAGCACGAAAAAGAAGTG
>CAJYAI010000015.1 GCA_913064725.1 uncultured Alteromonadaceae bacterium
CACCGGCAGAACGTGGGGGCCGGCAGACAGACAAGCAATAGCGCGATGCCGACGTGCAGCGGCCAGAAAAACGACTCAGGAGACAGTAGAGATAAAAAAAGCGTTGCACTAAATGTCAGTGTCACGCGGTTCACCACCACAAAATAGCGAAAATTCACCTGTGAGAACGTGGCGGTGTCAAACCAAGGGCACCATACTAATCGTATACGGATTGATTAGACTCCGCGGGTCGTTTCTGTAAGAGGAGACCAAAGGGGGCCATGAGATCAAAAAAGACGATAAAGGTCTTAGACGAGAGTAAATAAGCGGTACCCATGCCAAAACGCGCACTGAGGAAATTCCTACCTACGCCAACTCGGCTCCGCAGAGTCAAGGGGCTTGGTGCGTTTAAAGATATTTTTGATCGTCAGGAACTCTGGCACATTAGCCGTAGCTCTATCGCCCGCGCTACGGGCATTGGACTGTTCTGCGCAATGGTGCCGTTGCCCGGACAAATGCTGGTAGCTGTCTTTGTGGCGATACGTTTAGGGGCGAATGTGCCTTTGGCGTTCTCACTCATCTTCGTCACGAACCCTCTCACCATGCCCGTGGTCTATCTGGCTGCTTACCTACTGGGTAGTTGGCTGCTGGGTATGCCGGTCATCGATGTGAGTTCAATCAATTGGCTTGATGTTACCAGTCCTGAGCTGCTTAAAATTTGGCCTCCGTTTTTGCTGGGTTGTCTAGTTCTCGGTGCTCTAGCTGCGTTTTTCGGCTACTTTATCGCCGATGGTTTGTGGCGCATGCGACTTGCGCAGCGTATCAGCGAGCGCGCAGAGCGTAGGAAAGATCGGCGGAGACTACTTCGAGAAACGCGAAACCAAGCGCGCACTGACAGGCTAAAATCGAAGCGCTAGCGTGACTCCCGCAGCCCCTCCGTCACAGACAGTCTTGCTGCCGTCATCGCCGGCAGTGCGCAAGAAGCTACAGAGAGGAGCAGTGCCGCCACTGGCACCGCGATGAAGTCATAGATCCGAATGTCAACGGGCACATAAGCCAGCGGGTAGACTGCTGTATCAAGGAGCGGACTACCCGTGTACGCCTCCAAGGCGAAAACAAGATACGGCGTCAAGCTCGCCAATATAAAGCCAAACAACGCACCCAAGCCAGCGCCACCGGCACCGATTATCCCGCCCTGGATGATAAAAATGAGTGCAATGTCCGCGCCAGTTAAGCCCATTGCACGTAGCATTGACGATGAGGCTCGCCTGTCCGAGACCACCAACACCAATGAGGTCACAACGTTGAACGTCGCTATAATCAAGAGCGAAGCAAGCATCAATATGACAATTCGTCGTGACAGCTCGATAGCTTGATATAAATTACCCTGGCTTGACGTCCAGTCAGTGACCCAAAAGTTAGGCGCGAGAGCAACTTTAAGTTGGCTACTGAGGCGAGCAGCAACGAGGGGGTCACTCAACGTTAACGACAAACCACTCCCCAATTGCAGTTGGTTAAGCTTGCCGCTATTGGGGCCTGCAAGTGCAAATATCTGATCTATTTCCGTTTCGGAGTCGAGTATGCTGACTACTGAAAGTCCGCCCGGCACGAGTCGATTACCCACGGCGCCGACTGAATAGAGCGCAGAAACGCGATCGCCTACCTTGACCCCCAGACTAGAGGCAAGTGCGGAGCCGAGGATGACCTCATTGGCACGCAGGCTGCTAATTGGAGGTGCCAAATAAGACTCATAGACAGGTAACACCTGCGAGTCTGCGATCGCCAGTCTTATGACCTGAGCTTGTCCGTCTGCTGTCAACATTGCATCCAGGTCAGTAAAGCGCAAAGTTCGTAACACACTCGACAGCTCAACCAAGTCGGATTGGATTTGACCCCACTCCCTGTCATCCGCATAACCACGGATCGTCACATGTGGCACTAAACTCAGAATTCGAACCCGCATCTCTCGTTCAAAACCATTCATAACGGACAACGCGGCGAGAAGAACAGACACGGCAATGATCATGCCTAGAACGGAAAGGCGCGATAGAAATGCCGAAAGTCCCTGTCCGGAGTCAGTTGCCTGACGCAATGCGATATCCCAATGCAGTCGCTTCATGTTACGTCGCGGCGTCACAGCAGCGTCAGCTGGCCGTCTACGAGCTGGTAGCGGCGTTGCGCGGCGGCTGCAATATTGGGATCGTGGGTAACAATAGCGAAGGCAGTATCCTGATAAACCACCTCATTCAGCAGCGTCATGACATCCTCGGCTGTACGTGGATCCAAATTTCCAGTGGGCTCGTCCATGAGCAGACATGCTGGACGGTTAATAAGCGCCCTCGCTATGGCCACTCGCTGACGCTCTCCCCCAGAGAGTCGGCTGGGCCGGTGATGCAGTCGCTCAGACAAGCCCAAACGGACCAACAATTCCTCCGCGCCGCTCAATGCTGCCTTTGGCGACTCTCCGGCAATCCTAGCAGGCATCGCAACAGCCTCAACCGCAGAGAACTCTGGCATCAGGTGGTGAAACTGGAACACAAAGCCCAAGTGTGCGTTTCGCCATTGGCACAGCGCAGCCTCGGTCAGTAGCTTCAGATCCGTATCACCCAATAAAACCTGTCCCGCTGTCGGGTGTTCTAGACCACCTAGAATGTTCAGCAAGGTAGATTTTCCAGCGCCGGACGACCCAACAATGGCGACTCTATCGCCCGCATTGAGCTCAAAGCTTAAGTCGCGCAGTACTGAAATTGGACCCGCCGGAGATGGATAGTCCTTTGATACGCCTTCAGCTGATAAAATACTCACTACGCGTCCAATCCCTCTAGTGCCAAAACGGGTGATATTTTACTCGCTCGGTGGGCCGGATAGACTGCGGCCAACAGGCTGAGTGCAAGTGCACCCAGCAAAATAAAGCTGACATCACGCCATTGAAGCTCGGTGGGAAGCCCACCGATGTAATAAATACTCGGATCGAACAACGTCCAGCCCAACATGGACTCGGCTAGCCTCATAAGTTGCTCAAGATAGAGTGTTAATGTCACTCCTAGCACGAGCCCAACGACAATTCCGAGCGCGGCCAGAACCAGCCCATGCATGATAAACACCCTTCTAATGCTATCTGGCGTTAGTCCCAGCACACGCAGCGACGCAATATCAGAGCGCTTTTCGGCAACGGACATGGTTAAGGAGGAAACAACACTGAACGCGGCAACAGCAATAAGAGCGCCCAACAGAGTACCGACCATTACTTTCTCCATCCTGATCGCGGCGAACAAGGATTGGTAGGCCTCCGTCCATGTAACCGCTTTTAGCTGCCCATCACTTCTGAACTCGATATCACGTGCTAGTTCGTCAGCGCGAAAAGCGTCTGAGAGCTGCAGCCGAACGCCATCCGGCTTTGGCGAGCTACTCAACCTACTGGCTGTGTCTAGAGACGTTAAGACCATAGACGCATCCGGGGATGCTCCCACTGATATGAGCGCACCGACTGTGAGATGACGATAACGTGGAAGCAGCCCAAATGGCGTCATAGCCACCGCCGGCAAAACCGCATCAATACGGTCACCAATCCCCACGCCTAAGTTGCGAGCTAGCGCTTCACCCAGCGCTGCCTGATAGCGTGTGGTCATAACCTGTCCGAGGTCACCGTCAATGACCGTCAGACCTAATGCCTCCTGAGGCCGTCCGCCCAGACCTGTCAGCTCAGCCCCAGCAGTGGTAAATTCGCCTCTAAGCATCAGCTGACGACGGATGTAGGGCATTGTCGTCACGGAGAGGCCCTCGGGTGCTAATTGACTAACAACCGCTTGGACACGAAGTGGATCATCAGACTTGATCTCGACATGCGGTATTGAATTGAGCAATCGCCCAGTGAGTTCGCCAGCCAAACCGTTCATGACCGACAGCACAACAATCAGACTGGCAACACCCAGGGCCATGCCTAACGCGGCAAAAATAGATACGCCGCGCGTGAAGGCCCGCTGCTCCCTACTAAAACTGAGCCTCGTAGCCAATTCGACTTCCAGCAGAGTCGACATCAGCGATCTGAAGGATCGAACTCAACTGCGCCGTCGCTCCGATTAGTCAGGACCGTTCGTGTTTCTGTTTCGCAGCGCTGTGGATCACCGCCACACAGGTCGCAGGATTGATCGATACCCAGCGCGCCAATACCGCCACACGACCCTTTGATAGGTGCCCGTCCGGACATCACACCAATGGCCATGGCTGCCATGATAGCGGCAAATGCTAAAAAGCTGATCGCAAAAATCATCATTGGCCTTCCCCGTTCTCGGATGCCAGCAACCAAGGCATCATATCGTCGTTATATGAGCTTATCAGTTCATCGCCCTGCCGCGAAATAAGGTATACGGCCAGATCGTACGTATTGGCTAAGCGAAGTGCTTCTTTCGTACCTACTACCATTAAGGCGGTAGCCCAAGCATCGGCCAACATCGTCGATGGGTGTATCACAGTGGCTGAGACAAGATCATGCTCAATTGGAAATCCTGTTCTCGGATCGATTAAATGTGAATAGCGTCGTCCTTCGCTCTCGAAGAAATTTCGGTAATCCCCCGATGTGGCAATACCAACATCCGATACAGAAATCGCGGTAAATATCTTTCCACCAACGCCAGGCACAGGCTCTTCGATAGCGAGGCGCCACTGATCACCGCGTGGACTTTTACCCCGCACCTGAACCTCGCCACCGACTTCTAACATGAAATTCGCAATCCCGAGTTCGTCAAGCGCGTCCGCCCCAAGATCGACCGCGTAACCTTTGGCTATTGACGAAAAATCCAACATCGCCATGGCGTCTCGTTTAACAAAAGTTCGGGACGACAGATCCCAAGCGAACGCATTAAGACCGACGAACTTTTGGGTTTCTTCCAGTTGATTGCCACTGGGCCTGCGCGTGGGCCCCTTTGGGCCAAAGCCCCAGAGGTTTATGAGAGGCGATACGGAGGGGTCATACGCACCATCCGTCGCGTAGTAGATATCGAGCGCCGTATTAAAAACAAGCGCGAAGTCCCAGTCCACCTCCATGGCGGTCTGGGCCTCGGCGGCATTCAGTCGGCTCAGCATGGAGTCTGGTTGGTAGTGATTCATACTGCCATCGACGACAGCGAAGGCATCTTGAATTAGCTGCGTCACAACCTGTTCGTCAACGTTAGTACCAGCGCCATGGTAGGTTAAGTGCCACTGGGTACCGAAGATTGGCCCCGACATTCGTGTCACGTCTGGCGACTGTTGACAGCCGGCCATACATAGCAAAAAGGCCAGCGCTAAGGCTGGCCTCATAAGATGACTGATCACTTAATCAGCCGCCAAAGTCATCGAGGAAGATGCTCTCGCGTTCGACACCCAAGTCCAACAGCATTTCAATACAGGCCTTGTTCATCATGGGTGGCCCACACATGTAGTACTCACAGTCTTCCGGTGCTGGATGATCCTTGAGGTATTGCTCGTAGAGAACATTGTGGATAAAGCCGGTGAGGCCATCCCAGTTGTCTTCTTCCTGTGGATCCGATAGCGCCACGTGCCAGTCGAAATTGTCGTTCTCTGCTGCCAGGCTATCGTAGTCTTCTACATAGAACATCTCTCGTAAAGACCGCGCACCGTACCAGAAGCTGATTTTTCGATCGGTATTAATTCGACGGAGCTGATCAAACAGGTGGGAGCGCATCGGAGCCATGCCAGCGCCGCCGCCTATAAAAACCATCTCAGCCTCAGTCTCTTTGGCAAAGAACTCACCGAATGGACCGTAGACATTCACTGTGTCGCCCGGCTTTAAATTAAAGGCCCAGCTGGACATGATACCGGGGGGCAACCCCTCTGTTCTCGGTGGTGGTGTCGCCACGCGGATGTTGAATTTTACGACACCCTTTTCTTGAGGATAATTCGCCATGGAATAGGCGCGAATAGTCGTTTCAGGACAGCTTGACTCCAATTTGAAGAATCCGAAGTGCTCCCAGTCGCCGCGGTAATCCTCGCCAATATCAAAGTCGGCAAACTTTACGGCATGCGGTGGGCACTCAAGCTGCACATAGCCGCCAGCGCGGAAATCACAACTTTCGCCCTCGGGCAGTCTTAACACTAACTCTTTGATAAACGTCGCGACGTTGTCGTTGGATTCTACCGTGCACTCCCACTGCTTGACGCCAAAGACTTCTTCCGGAATCTCAATCTTTAGGTCCTGCTTCACGGGTGTTTGACAGGATAGCCGCCAGCCGTCGTTGGCTTCACGGCGCGAGAAGTGGCTCTCCTCTGTGGGCAGCAATGAGCCACCCCCTTCCGCAACGATACACTTACATTGAGCACAGGTACCGCCGCCACCACATGCGCTAGCGAGGAAAAGGTCAGCGTCGGCCAAGGTCTGCAGCAACTTCCCACCAGCGGGCACCTGAATGGTTTTTCCACCGTTGATCTCTATATTGATATTCCCACTGGCCACGAGCTTGCTGCGTGCGACCAAAATGACCATCACTAAGGCAACCACAACGGCAGTGAACATACCAACGCCAAAGAAAATAGTTGTATACAAGAGCCTCTCCTCGAGTTGCTACAGCTGATTAAATATCGATGCCGCCAAACGACATAAAGCCCAAAGACATCAGGCCTACAGTGATAAAGGTTATGCCGAGCCCCTGCAACCCATCCGGGATATCGCTGTACTTTAATTTTTCTCGAATCCCGGCGAGCGCCACGATTGCTAGAGCCCAACCAACGCCTGAACCAAAACCAAATACCGCACTTTCGGCGAAATTCAAGCTGCGCTCCACCATCAGCAGCGAAGCACCTAAAATGGCGCAGTTGACTGTTATAAGTGGTAGGAAGACACCTAAAGCGGAGTACAAAGCGGGTACGTACCGGTCTAAGAACATCTCCAAAATCTGCACCATCGCAGCGATAACACCGATGTACGACAGAAGCCCCAGAAAACTCAGGTCAAGTTCGGGGTATCCGGCCCACGCCAAGGCACCCTCGGCCAGCAGGTTTTGATAGATGAGGTTGTTCACAGGTACCGTGATGGTAAGAACGACAACAACCGCAATGCCAAGCCCAAACGCCGCTGAAATCTTTTTCGATACAGCTAGAAAAGTACACATCCCCAGGAACCAGGCGAGCGCCATGTTCTCAATAAAAACGGCCCTAACAAACAGGCTTAAGAAATGTTCCATCAGGCACTCTCCTCAACCGGTGTGTGCTTGGCAATTTTAAACTCCGACTCTTCAACCTGCTCGGTTTGAAACGCTCTAATTCCCCAGATCAAAAAGCCTATCAAGAAAAAGGCACTCGGAGGCAAAAGGAGCAAGCCGTTCGGGTTATACCAGCCACCCTCTGTCACAACAGGTAGTATCTCGACACCCATGAGAGAGCCGGCACCAAAAAGCTCCCGAACTACACCCACAGCGATCAGAACGAATGAATACCCGAGACCGTTGCCCAACCCGTCGAGAAAACTGGGGATCGGTGGGTTTTTCATAGCGAACGCCTCGGCCCGTCCCATGACGATACAGTTTGTAATGATCAAGCCGACGAATACGCTCAGTTGCTTAGAAATATCGTAGGCGACCGCCTTGAGGATTTGATCTACCACAATGACGAGTGACGCGATTATGGTCATCTGCACGATGATTCGAATACTCGAGGGAATAAACGTGCGTATGCTCGAGATGAAAAATGAGGAGAAGGCGGTAACAGCCGTTAAAGCAACCGACATCACTAGGCTAACTTGAAGTGAGGACGTAACCGCCAGCGCAGAACAAATACCTAAAATTTGAAGCGCAATAGGGTTGTTTTGAATGACAGGCGAAAACAAAGTCTCTCGAACGTTCATTAGGCATTACCTCCGCGGAGATTTCCAAGAAGTGGCGCGAAACCGTCATCGCCAAGCCAGTATTGGACCAAGTTATGAACGCCCTTGGTCGTTAACGTGGCCCCTGATAGCCCATCGACCTGCCACTGAGCCTCAGGCGAGGACGGCGTAACGGCGCCCTTTAAAACAGAGATAGCAACATCACCTTCTTTGTAGGCAAGTTTTCCGGCCCATTTGGCTTTCCAACTCGGGTTATCCACTTCCCCTCCCAACCCGGGTGTTTCACCATGTTCGTAGAATCCCAGGCCAATGATGGTATTTGCATCTGATTCCAACGCGACAAAGCCATATAAGGTCGACCACAAACCATAACCTCGGATAGGTAAAATGATGCGATCGAGACCGCCGTTGTCATTGTTCACAAGATAGACAACGGCTTGGTTCTCTCGGCGGATGATTTTTGCCGGGTCTTCATTGCTCACCAGCGCGCGCGATTGCGCTGGGTCTTTTGCCGATCGACGCTGATCGAAAGTCGCCGGGTCAACGTCGTCTACAAATAGCCCCGTGTCGAGGTCGACGACTCGAGATTGAATGCGCTCGAACTGCTCTTCCACACTGAGTTCGGCGTCATAAATACCACCGGCCATCAGGATATTGCGCTTCAAATCACGCGCTTTGTTCGCCTCTTGCTGCGGCTTAAGCGCTACAGCGGCGGTCGATACGACGACCGAGCAGACAATACATAAGCCCAGCGCTACCATCAGGACGCGCGACAGCGTTTCGTTATTAGCCGACACGGGCAAGTCTCCTCTTAATATTGGCTTGAACCGCGAAGTTATCGAACAGCGGCGCAAAAAGGTTTGCAAACAAGATGGCGAGCATCATGCCCTCAGGGAACGCGGGATTGACGACTCGGATGAGGACGCACATGACACCAATAAGCGCGCCATAAGCCCAACGCCCCCGATTTGTCATGGCAGACGAAACAGGGTCAGTCGCCATAAAAAAGGCGCCGAATGCGAAGCTACCGATGACCATATGCCAATACCAAGGCATCGCGAACATCGGGTTGCTGTCGGAGCCGATGCCGTTGAGCAGTAAAGAAAATGCGATCATACCCGCGAAACAGCCAGCCACGACTCGCCAAGACGCAATTCCCTGGAGAAGGAGAATGCCGCCTCCAATCATGATGGCCAGAGTCGAGGTCTCTCCGATCGATCCGGGCATCGCGCCTGTGAAGGCGTCCCACCACGTATACGCGGCCGTAAGGCCTTCCATGCCTTCAGTAGCGACAACACTTAGGGCGGTTGCGCCTGAGTAGCCATCGACCGCGGTCCAGACGCTATCGCCCGATAATTGCGCGGGATACGCGAAATACAGAAATGCGCGTCCGGTCAGCGCTGGGTTGAGAAAGTTCTTGCCGGTCCCACCAAATACCTCTTTCGCAACCACGATACCAAAGGTGATTCCCATTGCTGCCTGCCACAGTGGCAAGTCGGGTGGTAACGTGAGCGCAAAAAGGACTGAGGTGACAAAGAATCCCTCGTTGATTTCATGCCCCCGTTTCATTGCAAAGAGGACTTCCCAAAAGCCACCGACAACAAATGTGACAGCATAAAGTGGAAGAAAATGTACGGCGCCGTATAAAAAATTATCCCACAGACTGTTGGGATCGAAACCGCCCAACCCCGCAACAACCGCACCGCGCCAACCATCCAACGCGTAGCCGCCAGCTGCGATAACTTCATTGGCTTGGTAACCTAGGTTGTACATGCCATAGAACATGGCGGGAAACGTACAGAACCAGACCGTAATCATGATTCGTTTCAGGTCGATACCATCACGAACATGCGCCGACGATTTCGTAACACTTGCCGGGGAGTAAAAGATCGTGTCTACCGCTTCATAGAGCGGATACCAAGCCTCATATCGGCCACCTGACTTAAAGTGGGGCTCGATATTATCTAACGTGCTTCTTAAACCCATGTCTTACCCCTCCTTCTCGATGCGTGCCAAATTATCTCGTAACACTGGTCCATATTCGTACTTGCCTGGGCATACGTAGGTGCACAATGCCAAGTCTTCCTCATCGAGTTCCAGACAGCCTAGGGCTTGCGCAGTCTCTGTATCTCCCACTAGTAAGGCCCGGAGCAACTGTGTTGGCAGCACATCTAGCGGCATGACCCGCTCGTAGGCACCGACTGGCACCATGGCCCGCTCTGACCCGTTGGTCGTCGTGGTCATCGCCAGTGGGCGTCGTCCAAATAAGCTGCTCAAATAAATGCCCATCACAGAATGTTTGCTTACCCCCGGTGATAGCCATCCAGCTAGGACGCGATCCCGCCCCTCGGCCAGCAGGGAAATTTGGTTGTGAAAGCGGCCCAAATAGGCTGAGTGTGCTTGCACCCGTCGCCCGCCTAAAACCGACCCGCTTATCAAGCGATTCTCGCCGGGTGATTGCTGACCTGCCACCAGCGCTTCCATGTCGGCGCCTCGTCTCGTGCGGATAATTTGTGGAGTAAGAGCGGCAGGTCCTGAGATTGACACCACGCGATCAACGAACAGAACGCCGTCGAGGAATAAGCGCCCTATGGCAATAACGTCTTGATAGTCAATTGTCCAAGCCAGCTTCGTTAGCGAAGCGCCTTGCAAAAAGTGCACATGCGTACCCGCGAGCCCGGCAGGGTGTGGACCGTCAAATGCAGCCGAAACGATGCGCTCGTGTGCGGCCACAGGCACATTACTCGTTGGTGCAACGCAAACATAAACTGGGCAATCGACCATCTTAGCGAGAAGTTCCTGCCCTAAGACAAAAGCCTCACTCTGCTCGCCAATAACGAGGTCGGGGTCCACCGCGTGCGGGCGGGTATCCATCGCAGTGACAAAGAGCCCACTTGGGTTTGTGCTCGGGTCCGCGATCTTACTAAAGGGGCGCGCTTTAATTGCCGTCCATTCCCCCGACTCCAGCAGGCGCGCCTTTACCTCGTCACCTGTCAGCGAGCCCGCTTGTTCTGCAGATACTGCATCCCAGGTTCTTGGCTCAACCGCATCGTCTACCTCGATTACCAGAGACTGGAAGACCCTCCTCGCACCGCGGTTTACTGCGGTAACACGGCCCGAGGCTGGCGCTGTGTAGACCACGCCCTCGCACTTCTTGTCGGCAAAGAGCGCCTGCCCTTTCGCAACAGAGTCGCCCTCAGACACAAGCATTGTAGGCTTCATGCCGATGTAGTCCGCGCCAACGAGCGCGACGTGGCGCGGTAAAGTGACCCCGCCAATGGCCTGCTCTGGCGTTCCTGCCAGTGGAATGTCTAATCCGCGGCGAATTTTAATCATGCCTTTCCCTATCTACGTTCGCTTTTTGCGCGCACGCGCTAACGCTGGCTGCCATGTAGTCAGCTTGCACTGAAGGTCGCCAGACTAAGTCTGATGTAAGCGTGGCCACTCCCCCCAGTGAAGTGAACTACAGATTTGCCGATGGCTATTCATAGCAACGTTTTACGACAACTTTGTTTTTCATTCGGCGCGGGAATTCTAGCGAAGCTATCGCCGACTTACCACACTTCTCTTTAAATCAAAGCCCACCGGCATCGGTGGGTGGGTAGGTCAAATACTGAATCCCCGCCATTTTCTCCAACACACGAAAAACTTGACAGCTGTAGCCATATTCATTGTCGTACCACAGATATAAAACGGCATGTTTTCCGTTGACGATGGTCGCTTGGGCATCAAATACACAGGCCGCGCGCGACCCCACAAAATCACTCGATACGACTTCAGACGAGTTTGAGTAGTCAATCTGTTTTCGATAACTGCTGTGCAAGGCCATTTTGCGCATGAACTCATTGAGCTCTTCCTTGCTTGTCTCTCTACCCAAGGTCACATTCAGTATCGCCATGGAGACATTCGGCGTCGGCACCCGGATCGCATTCCCCGTCAATTTTCCCGATAACTCGGGCAGGACTTTTGCAACAGCCTTTGCCGCACCTGTCTCGGTTAGTACTAAGTTCAGTGGCGCACTTCTGCCACGACGATCGGCTTTATGGTAGTTGTCGATCAAATTCTGATCATTGGTAAAGGCATGAACCGTCTCGACATGACCTGAGTGAATCTCAAACTCATCGTGAATGACTTTCAAAGGCGGCACAATGGCATTGGTAGTGCAAGAGGCTGCCGACAGGATGGTGTCGCTGGATGCGATATCGCTATGGTTTATACCCGCTACAATATTTTTAACATCGCCTTTTCCTGGCGCGGTCAGGATGACTTTACTAGCGCCCTTTGCTCTGAGGTGTCGTGACAGTCCATCACGATCACGCCAGACCCCTGTGTTGTCGACCACCAAGCAATTACTGATACCGTGAGCCTCATAATCGACATCCTCTGGCGCGTTGGCGTAAATCACCTTGATCTCATTGCCATTAGCCACAAAGGATTGACGCTCCTCATCGACACGAATAGTACCGTCGAATACGCCGTGTACCGAGTCGCGTCGCAGCAAGCTAGCGCGTTTTAATAAATCATCAGGTGCACTGCCTTTTCGAACTACGATGGCACGGAGACGCAAGCTATCTCCACCGTCTGTCTTCGCCACCAAAATCCGAGCCATGAGCCGACCGATCCGACCAAACCCAAAGAGCACGACATCGAGTGGCCCCTCCAGTTGCTGCGTTGAATCAATCAAGTAGGACAATCTATCCGCGACAAAGTCATCAAGCGACAGATCGGCTCCTTCGTTCTTGTCAAAGTACTCAACCGATAAACGACCGAGATCCACATGAGATGGTCCTAGATTCAGCTTGGACATAGAATTGAGCACGCGAATCGTCTCAAACTCCGACAGCTCGTTATCTTCGACCTGACGGACCCATCGATGCGTTTTCATGATGTCGAGAACGCTGAGGTTCACGAGCGACTTACCATAAATGTAACACTTAACATTATTTTCGCGGGCCAACGTACCGACAATAGGGATCATGGATTCGGCGAGCGCTTCACGCTCTTTCCAATCTACGAAATAATCATCGGGACGCTGGCGCTTTCTTTGTGGCGCCATGCTCTTTCCTTAGCTAAAAAGCTCTCGACTGAGCTTCGTTTGTGAGTGTCCTGCAATTATCACTCCGAGATGAGGTGAACAGCAACCGTTCAGCTCTAGTAAGCGACAGTGGTGACACGTAAAATCGCACTCCGCTCAGGGAGAGCCCATGACCTCATTTTGCGACATCGTAACTGCATTACCGTGGCCTAACGCCGTAGGTAAACGAACTGCCGTAGGCCCTCTGCTCGGCTCAGCACAATCGGAAGCCGTAGCCGAGCTGGCAATGTCGTCACCCCTAATTCTCGTTATCACGGCAACAACTACAGAGGCGTACAACTTAACCGCTGAACTTCCCTTTTTTCTCAGGGACTCCAGAGAAATCTTGCTCCTCCCCGACTGGGAGACTTTGCCTTACGATAACTTCTCCCCCCACGAGGACATCGTCTCGGATCGATTGAAGGCGCTGTCACGGCTGCCAACTCTGAAAAGCGGCATCATCATCACTTCCGTCACCACTCTCATGCACAGGCTTCCACCTCGCTATTTCGTTGACGCTGGCGTATTAAGTTTGACGTCTGGCGATGCTTTGGACGCGCCTACTTTCATTCGGAATCTCACTCGTAATGGCTACCGCAGCGTCGATACTGTTTATCAGCACGGTGAGTTTGCAACTCGCGGTTCGTTGCTGGACGTTTTTCCCATGGGATGTGACGAGCCACTTCGGATCGACTTATTTGACGGCGAGATCGAATCACTCAGAAGTTTCGACCCCGAAACTCAGCGAACATCGCACCGCCTAGAGCGTATCGATTTATTGCCTGCTCGAGAGTTTCCTTTGACGAGTGACGCCATAGAGCGATTTAAGATCGACTGGTATCGCAGTTTTGATGGCGATCCTGAAAAGTGCAGTGTGTTTAACGAGATCAGTCAGGGGCGTGCTCCGCAGGGCGCAGAGTATTATCTGCCCCTCTTCTTCGACGAATGTCACACCCTGTTTGACTACCTGCCGCATTTAACGCCCATGGTGCTTATCGGGGATAATGTGCATTCCGCTGACCGGTTTTGGAAAGAAGTCAACCGACGCTTCGAGGAGTACGGTGTAGATCCAAGGAGGCCTCTGGTAGTTCCTCGAAGAGGCTTTATACCGCCCGAGGAGTTGTTTCAAGCCATAGGTAAGCATTGCGCGCTTGAATTTCGTGATAACAAGGACGCATCTGTGCATGTCGCCCTCGCGTCTTACACTCCCGAGCCCTTTGCGTCGACAGACGATTTTCGCAACGTCTCAGGCGTCGGCAAGTTAGCTGTCTTGCTCAAGTCACACCCCTCTCCCGTGCTACTAACCGTTGAGAGCGCCGGGCGACGAGAAATCATGCTTGAGTCACTTGCGAAAGAGAATCTATCGGCGGTTGTCGTGGATACCTGGTCAGATTTTCTTGTAAATAACGCCCCGTTAGCTATCGCAGTAGCTGACATCTCCCGACCTTTGTTTTCACAGAAAGAACGACCGGTGCTCATCTCAGAGGATCAATTATTCGGGGAACGGGTCGCCCAAAAACGGCGCAGAAAAAACACACAAGAGACTGATGCTCAGGCCATTGTTAAAGATTTAACCGAGTTGCGCCCCGGTCTCCCAGTTGTTCACCTCGAGCATGGCGTCGGACGCTACAAAGGGCTTGAGACATTGGTCGTGGAGGATCATGAAGCTGAGTTTTTGCTCCTAGAGTACGCGAACAATGACAAGCTTTATGTCCCCGTTGGATCACTGCACCTCATTAGTCGTTATGCCGGTGGCGATGAGGATAGCGCGCCTCTGCATCGTCTCGGTACAGAGCAGTGGACGAAAGCTCGTAAGAAAGCATCCGAGCGAGCATCGGACGTAGCCGCGCAGCTGTTAGAGGTCTATGCCAAACGAGAGGCTCGCAAAGGTTTTTCTCATACATTAGACGAGGTCGCTTGGGCCGAATTTTGTTCAGGCTTTGCATTTGAGGAGACACCCGACCAAGCCGCCGCAATAGACGCCGTCCGACAGGACATGTGTGCGGAAAAGGTTATGGATCGACTGGTTTGCGGCGATGTTGGCTTCGGTAAAACCGAGGTCGCGATGCGCGCGGCGTTTATTGCGGCGCAGAATCAGAAGCAGGTCGCGGTTCTCGTACCCACAACCCTATTAGCCCAACAACACTTCAACAATTTTAATGACCGGTTTGCCGGGTGGCCGGTGACGGTGGAAGTCGTCTCACGTTTCAAAACAGCCAAAGACATCGTAGCAGTCAGTCAGCGCCTTAAGGCTGGCGAAATAGACATATTGGTTGGCACCCACCGATTATTACAAACGGATTTCGGCTTCAAGGATCTAGGTCTGCTCATCATCGACGAGGAGCATCGATTTGGCGTAAAGCAAAAGGAGGCTATTAAGGCCCTTCGCGCAGAAGTCGATATTTTGACGATGACCGCAACGCCCATACCCAGAACATTGAATATGGCACTGGGTGGCCTGCGAGACCTTTCTATCATTGCAACCCCCCCGGCTAAGCGGCTCTCCATAAAGACATTTATCCGAGAACACAATGTTGGCCTAATCAAGGAGGCGATACTGCGTGAAACACTGCGCGGTGGCCAAGTTTATTACCTTCACAACGAGGTAAAAACGATAGGGGAAACTACTCGTAAACTGTCTGAGTTAATGCCTGATCTTTCATTCGGAATTGCACATGGACAACTCCGTGAGCAAGAGCTGGAGCGGATTATGTCGGACTTCTATCACCAGCGACAAAACGTATTAGTCTGTTCGACAATAATCGAGACCGGTATTGATGTCCCCAATGCCAATACGGTCATTATCGATCGCGCTGATAAGTTTGGGTTGGCGCAGCTCCATCAACTTCGCGGGCGGGTTGGCCGATCGCATCACCAAGCGTATGCCTATTTGCTAACGCCGCCAAGATCCGCCCTCACGCGTGATGCAGAAAAGCGACTTGAAGCGATCGAATCAGCGGGTGAATTAGGCGCTGGGTTCATGCTGGCGTCAAACGATTTGGAGATCCGAGGCGCGGGTGAGCTTCTGGGAGATGAGCAGTCCGGGCAAATTGAGCAGGTGGGGTTTTCGCTCTATCTCGAGATGTTAAATCGCGCAGTCGAGTCACTGCGTAAAGGTGAGATTCCCGATATTGACGCGCCTCTAGACACGGGGACCGATATCAAAATGCACCTACCAGCTTTGATACCCGATGATTATTTACCCAATATTTCGGCGCGATTGGTGCTGTATAAGCGGATTGCACAAGCTGCAACCTTAGATGTATTGAATGATATTCAAATAGAGATGATTGATCGGTTTGGTCTTTTGCCCAATGCGACAAAACAACTTTTTATTCAGGCTGAAATTCGACTTAGGGCTCAGGCACTCGGTATATCTGAGATTGACGTCGGTGCCTCCGGGGGAACTGTTAGTTTTGAGGCAACAACACCCGTACCCGTTGAGGCACTCATTGGTCTGCTGCAGAGTAATCCCAAGGAGTTCACGCTCGCAAAATCCGATACACTGCGCTTTAGGTCAACATTAGAGTCGAATGACGCTCGGCGCCAGTATATTGAGGCGCTTTTAGTAAGATGGGAGGATGCATGCAGAACCAACTGATCAAATGCTGCATTGTCGCGTTATTTACATCGCTTGTTTCAATACCTTCACAGGCGCAAACCAGCACTGCTGCGGCGATATCTGCGCGTTCTGCCGGCGATGATCTGTCAGGCTGGGTACACGTGGAAGTCGCCGTCATGATCGACACCGACAACACGACACTCAGCTCCGAAATATGGGATGCCAGCCCCGTGTTGACCTATCCGAGAGAGCGAAGATGGCTCACCCAATATGACGAGATTAACGCGCTCATGGATGAATGGGGGTCCGATGCGGTCACCGTAGCCGCTGATGGCTCCATTGCCGTCATGCCGATGATCCCACCAGAGCCTCCTCAAGACTTGCTAGAGGAAGACGGCATCTCAGGAGGTTCCAGTGAGATGGCACCGACTAACGAGCTTGAGAGCGGTGACGAGACGCTAAATCTTGGGGACTCTGCCCCGGTACCGAGTGATAGCAGTGGTCAACTAGGGCAGCAGATGGACGCCAACTCGCTAGCCGCTATAGGGGATGGCGACACAATAGCACGAAGCGTGGTCGACGACGCGGACAAAGGAAGCACGCCTGAGGGCGATACCCTGTCGATGATGACAGACGAGCAGGCGCCCAGCCCCGCTGTCGACACTATGAGCCCGCAAAACGCCGCAGACAGACAACCAGGGCAAATCGCAATGGATTCCCTGATCACAGAGTCAGCGCCCGCTGAGAGCGAGTCACAGGTCACTGGGATAGCGACGGAGCGTGGCTTGGTCGGCACTGCTGACTCAGCAGTCGTTAGCAGTGATACCTCACTGGGCGAAAATCCATTTTTCTTGGACATCGCTCAAGCGCAACAAGAAATGCTACCCGATGCTGCGGATGAACTTGATGGGATAGCCCGAGTAAGCGAGGGTATTGATTGGTTGGACGACTATGCCTTAGATGCAGATACCGCGGAGCAAAATGCCGGTCTTGACGAGCGGCTTGACCGAGAGAGAGCGAAACCCAGTTTACCGGCCGCCTACCAAATGCTGCCATTACAACTGCTCAGTGAAGGCCTGCAAAAACTGACTAATAGTAGCGGCCGAGTGCCTATTTCCGCGCTTGCCTGGTTACAACCGCCAGAGGACAGCGGCGCGCCCGTAGTGATCGATACTTGGCAAGGACGTAATGATACCCCAATCATTCAGGGGACAGTCGCTCTCAATAACGCAACGGAGCGAACGCTCGGTATCGACATATGGCTCAACACGCACGCTGATTATATGCCCCCCAAATATAGAGTGCCCAGCCCGCCCTTGAGCCCCGAGAGAGTCCTGATAATCGAACCGGAAAAAAGTCGCGCGCCAGCATTGAGTGGCGTCTTACCTGAGTTCATTGACCTTCGAACCGGTCTCAACACTACGACGTCAGTAGGTGGTTCAGCTGGTGACGATATCGACGCACAAGACGGCTCAGTCGACGTCGAGCCCTACCGTCACGCTATTCAATTAGTCGAACAGCGTGTGATACGAGAAGGCTACGTGCGCTATATTGACCACCCCGCACTTCAGGTCATTGCCAGTTGGCGCGAGCTCACGTTCGACGAGCTTTATGATCTAGGCGAAACTCAGCGTCTCAGGCGCGACATCGATGCCTTAACGCGATCGCTAACCTCCAAGAAGGGAGCTGGGCAGCGCCAAAACCTCGCGCCAGCGACCGACGCTGGTAGCGACCGCCTTTGACCAGTGGTTTAGGTGGCGGAGCCTGAGGGCTCAGGCTCAGGTCGAACCTGATGAATCGTATGGGTTGGGAAAGCCACTTCAGCACCATTTTGCGCAACGATGTCGAGAACCCGAAGCAACACGTCCTCCTTTATCGCGTGAAATTCAATCCAGTTGGTAGTCTTGGTGAACGTGTAGATAAAAAAGTCGAGTGAAGACGGTCCCATGTGATTGAAGTTCACAATCATTGTTCGATCCTGAGCAATGGCATCATGGCTTCGCAACATGGATTGAACGTCCTCCACGATTTTTGCAACACGATTTGCATCCTCGTAACGCACACCCACCGTCTCGTAAATACGTCGATTCGACATTCGCGACGGATTCTCTAGTGCCACGCTGGAAAATGTCGAATTGGGGACGTAGAGGGGGCGTTGATCAAATGTGCGAATACGGGTAATCCGTAGACCAATATCTTCCACGGTGCCCTCAATTTCCCGATCCGGCGATCGAATCCAGTCCCCGACAGCAAATGGCCGATCAAGATAAATGCTGAGACCCCCTAAAAAGTTGGCGAGAAGGTCTTTGGCAGCAAAACCCACTGCGATGCCGCCAATACCACCAAAGGCCAACAAACCAGATATGGAGACGCCCAAGGACTGCATCACCATCAAAATAGAGAGCATCCACACCGTAATCCTCGCCAATCGTGCTACGGCGCTGATGGTCGCTCTATCGTCTGAGTCCAGAGGTCCCCTGTGCTCTGAAAGCAACTCCTTTTCAATCCCCGTTGATACACGGTGCAGCAACCATCCCACGAGGACAATGAGACCCGTATCTGCGACATGCAACAGGCTATTGCGCAAGGTTTCGGCCCCTTCAATCAAGCCGAGGGATAGATAAAAGATACACACCCACATCGCCCACTCTGCAGGCGGTGAGATCGAGTAGTACACAACGTCATCCCAACGCGTCGCTGTGGTATCGGCAAAAACGCCGAGCCTCTGTACTGAGCGACGAATAATGACGTGGGCGATCAGACCGACCAAGAGCAGTGCAACCAGTGCGGTAGCGACCGGCGAAAAGCCCGTGGCTTCGCTCAGCGGAGCAACGAGATCAAGTATAAAATTCATGGGTCATCCACATAAGATTGGTGTCGCATAAACTACCCACGGTTGCCCTCCCAGCCAATACTGTACATTTAAACATACTGGTAATATGATCAGCTACTACGTCAGGAGGAAACCCGTGATAAAACTTACAGCACGTCAACAACAGGTGATGGATGTTGTCAGAAGTAGTATTGACGCAACAGGGATGCCACCGACTCGAGCTGATATCGCGCGCGAGTTGGGCTTCAAGTCGGTAAATGCGGCCGAGGAGCATTTAAAAGCGCTGGCGAAAAAAGGCGCGATCGAACTGATTGCAGGAGCATCACGAGGTATTCGTCTGACAGAACAAACGGGGCTTCCGATTATAGGGCGTGTTGCTGCTGGCGAACCGTTACTAGCGCAGGCGCACATTGAAGACTACTGCGATCTCAGCGCTAGCTTCTTCTCACCCACGGCCCATTTTCTGCTTCAGGTATGCGGCGATAGTATGATTAATGTGGGTATTTTCGATGGCGATCTGTTGGCTGTACACAGCACCCGTGAGGTGCGACAGGGACAGATAGCCGTGGTACGTATAGACGACGAGGTTACGGTGAAACGCTGGAAACGCATCTCAGATACACGCGTTGACCTCACAGCGGAGAACGACAACTACGCTCCCATTGAGCTCGACCTGACTACTCAGGACGTCGTCGTGGAGGGAATCAGCGTCGGCGTCATCCGCCGGTGACTTCCCGCTAGTGCAGTGTGCGTTGTCGCGCCGGCTCTGTACTATCGCCACCATCGACTTCAACACCAGACATTTCAGCTATTTTTGCCGCGGCTTGAATGCCCGCTTGAATCATGACCTTCGCCACCTCGAGATTATTTTCCATGAGGTAGGCACTCGCTTCCTCTGAAAACTGAATACTCACTAACGGCTCTGAGTCATCGTCTGCTCGCTGCAGCACAACCTCACCATCACCTAAATCGACAATCTCCAAAAGCGATGTAGACATGTCCTTACCTCACAATATGTCGTGTTGTTTAACTGACCATAACACTACAGGTCGCGGTTTACCACCGACGACGCCACTACTCATGACTCATCAATCGCGTCAGAGAAACGTTGGATTAGGGTCTCCAATTCTGCGAAACAATACCTTGCTACCGAAAGATCGAAATCGCCACCTTCGGACGCCAGGAGAGCGTAGGCCGCAGTGCGTTTCGGCAATCCCGGGTTTATTTCCTTCTGTAGGGTAGCCAGCCAGCCGCTCTGCTCCAATAGTGCTAGCTCCTTGACCTCCGGAGCGACGGTAATACCCTCGGCTATAACAGGCATCCGAGACGTATGGTGTGGCGGCCTGCTGGGTAGAGCAGCAACCCGATTACAGGCCAGCATTTGCCAACCATACGCGTCCAGAAGATGCAGCCTCACTGCCGGTGCAAAGGCCGCTGTCGTAACGCTTGCGTTTTGAGTTTGCCGATCTATCGCGTCAGACCAGTGCTCAATCAACACAGAGGCCATGTACATACAATGGTTTGCAAATGACTGCGCTTGACTCACTTGAGCTAAGTCCGTTTGATTTTTGCTTTCGCTTTCGCTTTCGCCTTTGGTTTGGCTTTTTTCTTTGGAGTGGGTTTGCCGGAACCGTCAGCAACCCACCGCCCTCCTTGGAAAAAGGCCTTCCAGCTCGTCGCCTTTCCGTCAACTTCGGTCATGACAAACTGTTCTTTCGTTTTTCGGCTAAAACGCACCTGCGTTCGGTTCGCTGCATCGTCAGTCACCGGCGCATCAAGAATAAAATGATATTTCGGGTCTAATTCAGCCTGATGGGGAAGAAGCTCGTCCACAAAAGGCGCTCGCGTTTCCCTGTGCTTTGGAAACTGGCTTGCCGCAAGGAATAATCCTGCCGCACCATCACGTAAAATATAATGGTCTTCTACCTTTGCACAGCGCAGCTCCGGCATAGGAATCGGATCCATTTTAGGCGGTGCAGCCTCACCGCTTCGCAACAGTTTTCGAGTATTCGCGCACGACTCGCCTGTGCAACCAAAGTACTTGCCGAAGCGTCCTGTTTTAAGTTGCATCTCAGAGCCGCACTTATCGCACTCTAAAACGGGCCCGTCATAACCTTTGATTTTAAAGTGACCTGCCTCAACGTGGTAGCCATCACAGTCGGGATTGTTTCCGCAAAGATGCAGTTTTTGCGTTTCGTCAATCAGGTAGCTATCCATCGCAGCATTACATTTATTGCAGCGCTTTTTGGTCAACAGTAGGCGCGACTCGGCTTCATCATCCGCATCAGAAGACACGGCCTCGTCACCAGGCGTGAGGTTCACGGTGCTTTTGCACCGCTCTTTCGGCGGTAAGTTGTAACCTGAGCAACCCAAAAACACACCAGTACTCGCGGTGCGAACCTGCATAGAGCGGCCGCAGGAGGAGCAAGCGATACCCGTAGGCGTGGGTTCATTAGCCTGCATGCCGTTATCGCCAGATTGCTCAGCGAGGTCCAGCTTGGCCCTAAAATCGTGGTAAAAAACATCCAAGACCTCACGCCAGTCTTTTCGACCTTTTGCGACGTCGTCTAAATTTTCCTCCATCGACGCGGTAAAGCCATAGTCGAGTAAATCCTCAAAGCTACTTTGCAATCGCTGAGTTACGATATCGCCCATCTTCTCAGCATAAAATCGCCGATTTTCGAGCTTAACGTACCCACGATCCTGGATGGTCGAGATAATGGCCGCATAAGTCGAAGGACGACCAATACCACGCTTCTCTAATTCCCTTACCAGACTTGCTTCACCAAAGCGCGCAGGGGGTTTGGTGAAGTGCTGTGTTGGCAGGAGCTCAGAGAGTTTCAGCGTATCGCCAACCTGATAAGGAGGCAGTATCGCGTCATCGCCTTTTTTTGCGAGCGGGCTTTGCACTCTAGTGTAACCGTCAAACTCGACCACCCTACCCTTCGCAACCATATCGTAGTCAGATGCAGTCACCGTCACAGAGGTGCTCAAGTAACGAGCGGGCGTCATCTGACAGGCAACAAACTGCCGCCAAATCAACTCGTAAAGTCTCTGCGCATCTCTCTCTGCGTCTTTAAGCGAGTCAGCTCGCAGAGTAACAACGGAGGGTCGAATGGCTTCGTGCGCTTCCTGTGCGCCCTCTCGCGCTCCATATCGAATAGGTGCCTCGGGTAGGTAGGCAGCACTAAAGTTCGCAGCAATATAGCCCCGACAGGCGTCGATGGAATCAGTGCTCAGATTAGTAGAGTCGGTTCGCATGTATGTAATATGACCCGCCTCATATAACCGTTGCGCAAGCGTCATAGTTTTTTTAACACTAAAGCCTAGGCGGGTACTGGCAGCCTGCTGCAGTGTTGAGGTGATAAATGGCGCCGGTGGCTTTGAGCTAGTCTTGCGAGCCTCAAGGTTCGAAACCGAATAATCCGCGTCGATGAGTCGATCAAAGGCCTCTTTTGCGTCGAACTCTGTTTTCGGTTGAAACGACCTGCCTTGATACTTTGCGACCTCAAAACGGACTTTTGGGTCCTCGTTGAGCGCTAAGTCTGCATGCAGATTCCAGTATTCTTCGGGGATAAAGGCTCTGATTTCGCGTTCGCGCTCAACAATGAGACGCACTGCTACAGACTGGACACGACCCGCTGACAGTCCCCGCGCCACCTTAGCCCACAGTAAAGGTGACACCTCGAAGCCCACCACTCTGTCGAGGAATCGTCTGGCTTGCTGAGCGTGCACCCGGTTTGTGTCAAGTTGCGTTGGTGACGCAAAGGACTCCTGAATGGCACGTTTTGTAATCTCGTTGAAAACGACGCGCTGGTACCGCGAGTCGTCACCCCCAATGAGCTCTTTCAAGTGCCACGCGATCGCTTCTCCCTCACGATCCAAATCCGTTGCGAGATAGATCGCATCTGCAGATTTCGCAAGCTTTTTAAGCTCGTCGACCACTTTCTCCTTGCCTGGCAGTACTTCGTACCTGGCGGCCCATCCGTTTTTGGGGTCTACGCCCATCCGACGTACCAGTTGCTCTCGCTTCTTTTTAGCTTGATATCGCGTCTTTTCGTCGGGCGCCATTTTGCGTGTGATCGCAGCTTGAGCCGCTCGCTCTTTTGGATCCGACGCCGGCGAACTCCCGGCCGTGGGCAGATCGCGGACATGACCAACACTCGATTTAACGATGAAATCCGAACCCAAATATTTATTGATTGTCTTTGCCTTTGCCGGTGACTCGACAATTACTAATGACTTACCCATGTATGGTCTGTGCACCCATTTCTATTGACAATTGCAGCCTAGCCGGCTGCTCGCAGACGGCGGAGTGTACGGGACACTAACGGGCCGAGGTCAAGCGTTAAATGTGTAAAACTGTCAACGCAAGCTATTCAAAACGTGGATTTTCAAGGAAAAAATGCAATCCAGCCACGACGGCGTTGACTGCATCAATATCACCACGCTCATCCCAAAAAATCGTCACATCATGCTTGGACAGCGTGACGATATGAGCGCCAGCAGGTAGCTCGGAGATGTAACCTGACAGCACACCTTCATTTGGTACCGTCAGCCATACATCGCCCACTCGGACGGCTGTCTCGCTATTACGATCGCGGTCATCTGCTTTGGCATGACGAAGCCGATACGCCACTAACGCAGTATCACGATCGATGCGAAACCGCGGTGGTATCTCTGGTGGTGGCTCTAGCTTAATCGTTACTCCCGACTGAATCGCATGGGCGCGAATCTTCGCTTCGTAACGTTGTGATTGATTTGGCAAGGCCGAAATCAACGGTGCGACAGCGACGGCAACAATGACGAGAATCCAAAAAATCGACACGATAGTCCCTACTAGCCCGACAGAAGCGACAACGGTATGCTCATCCCATAATAAGTCAACGCCGGAGTCACTATGGCTTACAAACGCTTGTTAGTTGCAATCGACCTCGGAACTGCCTCTGACAAAATTGCAGTTAAGGCCGCGTCTATGGCTCGGACGCAGCACGCCGAGATCCACATACTGCACATTGTAGAGCCACTGTCGCTTACCTACGGTGCAGACCTTCACCTCGACACGTCGGTGTTACAGGAAGAGATAAATGAACAAGCTGAAATACATTTGTCGAGCCTCGCGCAAAGTCTGAGCATTCCAACTCAACACTGTCATCTGGCGAGCGGACGTCCGGAAACAGAAATTCCAGCGGTGGCAAGGCAAATTGGGGCAGATCTCATTGTTCTGGGCAGTCACGGCAGATGGGGACTTGAGCTACTCCTGGGCACCACGACAGATGGTGTTGTCAGTGCCGCTGACTGTGACGTATTGGCCATAAGGGTTGATAGAGAAACTTAATGCTAGGCCGTGAATCGCTCGATATCCAATGTGTCAAAAGGCCAACCGAGCTCTGCGCCATCGCTGCGCTTCAAAACTGGAATGCGTACACCGTAAAGTCGCACTAAGGCCACATCCGACGTAATATCGACAACCTCAAATCCGATACCCAAATAATCGAGCATTTCTTCCGCCTGCTCGCACAGGTGACAACCGGGACTGCTATAGAGAATGTGCAGCATGGCAAACACTCACTTATTGATACGGGACCTGATAAATAAAAGTCCTCGGGTAACGAGTTGCATATTATGGATTTAACAAAAATACTCACCATTTATGGGCGAAAGCCTGTACTGGAAGCTCTAGAAGATACCCATCTAACGCCAACCCGGCTTCATATGGCAGTCAGCAATAAACCGGGTGGCATTGTAAAGCAGATCCAAGACCACGCCAAAAATCGCGGTGTCGATATTCAGATACATGATCGATTAGCTTTATCGCGCATTTCTAAGAACGGCAAGCAAGACCAAGGCGTGGCGCTAGACTTGTATTGCCCAAGTTTCGTAGGTCTCGATGAGTACCTTGTTCAGACACCTGCGCCAGCCTCTAGTAAGAGCATCCTACTCGATGGAATTACCAATCCACAGAACGTGGGTATGATCATTAGGTCCTGCAGCGCTGCAGGCGTTGGCGCCATTTTTTATCCCCGAAAATCAGTGGCTGCTTTAGGACCTTTGGTCATCAAGGCCTCGGTGGGCACCCTATTCTCCGCGCCAATTGTCCAGTGCGAGGATGTGCTCAGCACTGCCACCCGCCTGCAAGCAGCGGGTCATCACATTGCTGTGATGGATGGTAATGCCAAGCAGTCGTTATTTGCATTCCAACCAAGCAAACCAACAGTGTTCGTTTTGGGTGGCGAAACCGCGGGCGCCAGTCATAGTGTTAAGGCCATGGCAGACGCAGTGCTGACAATCCCAATGCAAAACGGCGTGGAGTCACTCAATGTCGCTATGACAGCAGTGTTGGTGGCCTATCAGGGACACCAACACTAGTGCGAGGCTATTGATCGCCCGCAGCGGCCACTGCTGGCGCGTCGGCCGTGCCATTCTCAACAGCAAGCCATGCCTGTCTGAGTACATAGTGCCTGATTGCTTCGATCTCATCGTCGTTAATAATATCTGAGAATCCAACCATACCATTGCCAGTCAGTGCGCCATCGCCCACCACCGAAGCCCAAGAATCCTCATTTGCAGAAATAGCCGACCAACGCAAATCAGGGATCACGCCTGAGCTAATGGCATACGCCCCATGACAGAACTGACAGTTCTCGGCGAATCGCTGCATGCCTAGCTGCCACGTATCAGCATCACCCACGAGAGGTGCCTTCGGGCTCTCGACCACCAAATAATCCAATGGCGAAGGCAGATCCGCATTGCCGCCCAACTTAAACGTCACAATGCGTCCAGGCTCTGCCGTGACTGGCTTCTCTAATGCTGCACCGTAAATCATCATCGACACATTTCCCCACCCAGAAAGCACAGATACATATTGCTCGCCGTCTAACTCATAGGTCATCGGTGCTGCCGCAGCGTCACCAACGAGACGTTGAGACCACACACGATCACCGGTTTGGGCATCGTAGGCAACGAATTCGCCACGCTTATTACCCTGGAAAACAAGGCCTCCATCGGTACTGAGAGTGCCACCATTGAACGCCTGCGGGAATGGCACAATCCAGGCCGGCTCCCCTGCAACGGGATCCCAAGCCACCAGGCTGCCGCCATCTAAGGTTTGGGTGTAGGCAATTGTCCCTTTAGGGTATTCATAGGCCCATGCCGACGCCGAGTCATACCCGGTATTCCAAATACTCTTGGCGTTGCGCGAGGCATCATTTACTGCATAGACATAAGGCAGGGGCAGGTTCGTTGGAATGTAAACGAGCCCCGTGTCGGGATTGAATGACATCGGATGCCAATTGTGCGCTCCAGTTGGACCGGGAATAACCACCATATTGTTCAGCGCTATGGCCTCTTCGGTAATCACTGGCCGGCCATTTTCGTCCACTTCACCCGTAGTCCAGTTTTGCTCGGAGAACGGTGTCGCGGACAATAGTTCGCCGTCTGCAGCGTCAAGGACATAGAAAAAGCCGTTTTTAGGTGCTTGCATGACGACACGACGTGCCTCACCGTTTACACCCAAGGGTAATTCCGCTAGCACCATTTGTTGGGTTGCCGTGTAGTCCCACTGATCTCGAGGGGTTGTCTGGTAATGCCAGCGGTACGCACCGGTATCGGCGTCGAGCGCCAAAATGGAGGAGAGAAATAGATTATCGTAGGCGCCGCCGAAGTCACCTTCTGGGTCGCGGATAGCAGCATTCCATGGCGAGCCGTTGCCAACGCCAATTAGCACCTGATCGTTTACTGTATCGTAAACAATAGAATCCCAAGCGGTACCGCCACCACCGTCCGTTGTCCAAGCACCGGTATCGCCCCATGTATTGTTTGCCAGTTTTGCGAAGATCGCATCCGAGGCAGCACCATCGGGTTCTTTATTGGGGTTAGGAACCGTATAAAAGCGCCATTCAAGGCCGCCATCTTCGACATTGTAGGCTGTAACATAACCACGTACGCCGAGTTCTGCCCCCGAGTTACCAATGATGACTTTGTCTTTAAAAACGCGCGGTGCGCCGGTAATGGTGTACGGTTTAGACTGATCAACGGTAACGTTGCTCCACAGCACCTCGCCTGTGGCGGCGTCAAGCGCTTCAAGCCGGCCGTCGAACACCCCAACGAAGACCTTGCCGTCGTGCACGGCTACGCCGCGATTGACGACATCGCAACATCCCTTTACCGCGTCCTCGCCTGACACCTCGGGATCATAGGTCCATAACTCCTCGCCAGTTCGAGCATCGACTGCATAGACAATTGACCAAGATCCGGTCACGTACATCACACCGTCTACAACAATCGGGGTAGCCTCGGCCCCTCTGGGCTTGTCCATCGTGTAGACCCAATCGACACCTAAATTCTGAACTGTGTCGCCGTTAATAGAGGCGAGCGATGAATGCCTGGTTTCATCGTAGGAGCCACCATAAGTTAGCCACATTTCAGGCTCTTCAGCCGCATTCGCGATGCGTTGTGAATCCACTGCCGCGACTGCAGGAGCCGCATCGACTGCGGTTGGCGCAGGACTTTCTGACTGGCTACAGGCACCTAGTAAAGCTGCACCGACCAAGCTTGCGATAACTTTATTCTTGAACATCATGACCCCTCAGAGCTTTATTTGTTATGTCTCTGAGTCTAGCTAATGTGAGCGCTATGTGGAACCGCGGTTACTTGGAGAGAAAGCCCATCGCCTGCTCTAGGCCGGCTAAGGTCAGTGGATACATTTTCTGTTCCATAAGTTGATTAGTTATCGAGATGGACTGCGTGTATTGCCACTCGTCTTCGGGGACGGGGTTCAACCAAACGCACTTCTCATAAGTGGAACGCATACGCTCGAGCCAAATGGCTCCCGGCTCCTCGTTCCAGTGCTCAACGCTGCCACCGGGTTGTACAATCTCATACGGCGACATGGATGCATCACCCACAATCACCACTTTATAGTCATGGCCGAACTTGTGCATGACATCGTGCAGCGCGGTCCGCTGGTTGTGTCGCCGTATATTATTTTCCCAAACATTGTCGTAAAGGAAATTGTGGAAGTAAAAATGTTTCAAGTGCTTGAACTCGGTCCGCGCCGCCGAGAATAACTCTTCACAGACTTTCACGTGGGGGTCCATCGAGCCACCAACGTCCAAGAAGAGCAGTACTTTGACGGCGTTATGACGCTCTGGAACCATCTTGATGTCCAGCAACCCGGCGTTGCGCGCAGTAGAGCTTATCGTGTCGTCTAAATCTAACTCATCGGCCGACCCTGTTCGCGCAAACTTCCTCAGTCGGCGCAAGGCCACTTTGATATTCCGGGTACCAATCTCAACGCCATCATCAAGGTTCTTGAAGTCGCGCCTATCCCACACCTTGACAGCCTTTTTATTCTTGCCCTGACCGCCAACACGTATCCCCTCAGGATGAAAACCGTCGTTACCAAACGGCGACGTACCGCCTGTGCCAACCCATTTATTACCACCCTCGTGACGTTTTTCCTGTTCTTCAAGGCGCTTCTTGAATTCGTCTATTAGCTTCTCTAAACCGCCGAGCGACTCAATTTTAGCTTTGTCTTCCTCCGATAATTGCTTAACGAATTCAGATCTAAGCCAGTCATCGGGGATCAACGCCTCAATCACATCATCGACGCCCTCAAGGTCCCGAAAGTGAAGACCGAATGCACGATCGAAGCGGTCATAATACTTTTCGTCTTTAACCATGACAGCGCGCGATAAATTATAAAAGTCATCAATGCTGCCAAACACAAGCTGCTTATTCATAACGGCGAGCAGGTCCAGAAGCTCTCTTGGCGTTACTGGAACTCCACCGTCTTTGAGGGCTTGGAAAAAATTAACGAGCATGGCGCGGCACCTACTGACTGCTCTCGCGACGATGCATAAAGGCCAAACGCTCTAACAGCTGAACATCTTGTTCATTTTTCACGAGAGCGCCATACAAGGGGGGTATAGCCTTTGTTTGATCGCGGTTTTTCAGCACCTCGTCAGGAATGTCATCAGCCATCAGTAATTTGAGCCAGTCAATCAACTCAGAGGTAGACGGTTTCTTTTTCAAACCCGGTATGGAGCGCAACTCGAAAAACACTTCCAGAGCCTCCTGCACGAGGTCCTGCTTAATCGATGGGTAGTGCACATCGATAATCTGGCGCATCGTGTCCCGATCGGGGAAGTTGATAAAATGGAAGAAGCAACGACGCAGGAAAGCGTCCGGTAACTCTTTTTCATTGTTGGACGTGATGATAATCACCGGACGATGCTTAGCCTGAATTGTCTCTCCGGTCTCGTAAACAAAGAACTCCATTTTGTCGAGCTCGACCAGAAGATCATTTGGAAACTCAATATCGGCTTTATCGACCTCATCGATCAACAGGACAACCTGCTCATCAGCGTCGAAGGCCTCCCATAACTTGCCACGCTTTATGTAGTTGGCAATGTCATGGACACCCTCGCCCCCCAGTTGAGAATCTCTCAGCCGGGACACTGCATCGTACTCATACAAACCTTGCTGGGCTTTCGTGGTTGACTTGATATGCCACTGAATCAGCTTCATTCCAAGACCGGATGCCACCTCTTCCGCAAGCATAGTCTTACCCGTTCCTGGCTCGCCCTTAATGAGCAGGGGACGCTGTAACGCAACCGCCGCATCGACGGCCATTCTTAGGTCGTCGGTCGCTACGTATTTCTCAGTGCCGGTAAATTTCATAGTACAGTTCCCTAAAATCGAGTAGTGAGATTAACGGACAAAACGCCGCTTTACGAGTCGTTTTGTACTTCAACGACCGCCTTGTTGCAGTCATTAGTTAGGACGAGAAGTAGACATGCGCCCTACAAAAATCCCTACAGTGAGGCCGATCAGCGCACTAAGTCCGAGCATTAAAAAAGCACCTTGCGCGGCTTCGTAGCCGCCTGCAAAAAGCACGTTAAACACGCCAGTTATCAAAGCGGGCGCCAGTGTGTTTGTATCGGCTGAGGCGTAACAAGGTGCCAACAATAGGCCTGACAGCATACCCGTCAGCGCTCGTCCTAAACGTGGCGAGAGTCGACTGAACCACACGGTGTGCAGTACCCAACAACCCATCAATGCGGCGCTCCAATACAAGCAGAGTGCAATCACATAGCTAGCAGACGTCATCATGTCGAATAAATTCCCCCGGAGGCATTTGAACATAATACCCTGCGACCGCTATGCCCTCGAGCACGTCGATGCCAGTACATCGAGCCAGTTGGCGATCTTCTGTCAATGACAGTTCTAGCACCTGCCTGACCTCACCCAACAACATCCGAAGCTGCTCAGGAAGATCTTCCACAGCCGAATCGGCGGGCATGTACACATAGGTACCCGGCTTTCTTGCGCCTGCGAGCACCCTGACATTTGTTGATTCACTCATACCATTCACTCTATGTTGTGGACAGTTTTGCTCGCGCGCTGTCCACGAATTGCCGCTGAACCTTTGGGAAATAAAGCCAAAGACTTATCGCTCGGGCTATGACAAATACGACCATGGCCCACCAAAGACCCTCAAGTGCCAGCCAGTCGCCCAAGAGCCATATCGACACAAGAAAGACTCCGAGTGACAAAGCAGACGCATCACGCATCTGCCGAGTATGTGACGTACCGATAAACACACCGTCAAGTTGAAATGCGGGAAAGGATGCGACGACGTAAACCGCACAAATAGGTAGCAGCGTTGATGCCATAACCAGAACCTCATCGATATCGGTCAATACCATCACCATATATTCGCCAACAAGCAGAACCGCAAGACCGAGGAACACTGAAGCGATCGCAGCAAGGATCGTTGTTCGGTACATCACCAAGTCGAACTGGGCGCGATCGCGTGCGCCGTAACTTCGACCTGCCTGAGACTCTGCCACATAGGCAAAGCCATCCAAGAAAAAGGCGGTAAACGCCATCAGCTGAAGAACGATGTGCGTGGCCGCGAGCGCGACTGTGCCAAATTTTGCAGCTTCATTTGTAAAATAAGAAAATGCGAACACCAGTAACAAGGTACGCACCATAATATCAGTGTTGGCACTCAACAGGGTCATCATTTGACCCAGTTGCCTTATTCTATCGCGCGGCCAAAAAGCTTCCCATGTCAATGCTACAGACTGCTTCTCGCTCAAAAACCGGGTTAGACGATAGAAGCCCAGCATGCAGGTACTTATCTCTGCGATCACCGTACCCAAGGCAATACCGTACGCGCCCAACCCCATGACGCCAGCTGCAAGTACATCCAAGGCCATATTGAGCCCGTTTAGAAACAACTGAAGCTTAAGCAGTTCAGTCGACTCACCCAATCCGATCCAGACCCCCATGATCACGAACAAGATAAGCGTTGCGGGAGCACCCCAGATTCGCGTGTAAAAGTAAGTTTTAGCGACGCTCTCAACGTCCGCTGTTCCCGATAACAAGGCGAAACTGCTGCTACCAATGGGCCACTGAAGCAGTAAAATCAAAAGGCCGATCGTCAATGCAATCAGACAAGACCGGCCTAATATTGCGCGAATTTCGATACTGTCACCGACTCCATCCGCCTGAGCAACAAATCCGGTCGTTCCCATACGAAGAAAGCCGAAGCTCCAGTAAACAAACGAGAAAATCAGTGACCCCAAGGCGATAGCACCCAAATCGACTACCGATCCGGTATTCCCTATCACAGCCGTATCGACCAGACCTAATAGTGGAATCGAGGCATTCGCTAAGATGAAGGGCCAGGCCATCGATAAGAGCACCCGATAGTTCGCCGAATTATGCGTGCTCACCACAGCTGATTACGGAGCGCTTGATCGCGCAATGAGATCTGACAGTTTGCGCTCTAACTGGTGCGTAATCGCGGTCTCACGCCAGCCTAGTAACTCTGGTGGTAGGGCTTGCTGGCTAACAAAAGCCTGAATAAAGCGCTCTACGTCCTTGGTCGCGCAGAGCACCTCTGGTGCTACGTCAAGTTCAACTGCCCGTTGCTTCACAACCTCGCTCAATCGCGCAGCCCAAGACCGCTCATCCACTGTCAGTGGCGGCGCCCAGGCAGGCGGCAATGTAGCTGACAAGGACGATGATCTGTCGATAGTATCTAGAATTTGGTCACCACGCTTTCTGATAACCGAGTCGTGAAGCCCGTCGACAGTCCCTAATTGCGCAAGATGAGTCGGCCTTCGCTTCGCGAGGGCGACCATCACCTTATCAGGTAGCAACCAACTCCGTGGACGATCTAAACGACGCGCCTCGCTCTCTCGCCAATCGATTAAGGCATTTAGAATCTGCTGCTGCGTATCCGTCAATTTCCATGCGGATCTAAATTTGGCCGCAGGCCCCCTGCCCCCAACGCCAAGACGACGTGTGTCCTCGAAAATCCACTCAAGTCGTCCTTTATCGGCACAGGTATCGTAAAGCTGTTGACCTATCTTGCGAAGATAAGTGACATCTAAAGCCGCGTAGCTGAGTTGCTGGGTGCTCAGCGGTCGGCGCAGCCAATCTGATGTAGTTTCCTCTTTTGAAATGATCTCGCCGGTATAGGTCTCTACCATCGCCCGATAGCCCAATCCAAAACCACGACCCAGCGCTGCTAAGGCGCGCTGCGTATCGAACAAGGGCTCGGGCAGAACGCCAAGCCAACAATCAAACACCTCCAAATCCTCGCTTGGGCTGTGAATGAACTTGACTGTGGTGGGGTTGGCAAGCAGCTCTACGATGCCATCGAGGTCAGAAACCTTGGTGGGATCAATTAAATACGCGGTTTCTTTCCAGCAAAGCTGTAGCAATGCAGGCTGTGGAAAAAAGGTATCTCGTCGACGAAATTCAGTGTCTACAGCGACAAAATGCTCCCCAATATGTGCTTTGAGTACAGCCGAAAGGCCATCATCGGTGTCGATGAGCTGATGTGTCATTACTCGCCTACTTCCTTACGACTGCCCAACGCATGTGCCAAGGTCGTGGGGTCGATGAACTCAAGTTCACCACCCAGTGGGACGCCATGGGCAATGCGCGTCACCTTGACGCTTCTGTTTTTCGCTAACTCGCTAATGTAGTGCCCGGTTGCCTCACCCTCCACCGTAGGATTGGTGGCCAAAATCAGTTCAGAGATAGACTCGGAAGCCAACAAATCCGCCAAGGTATCTAAACCGAGTTGTTTAGGCCCAATGCCGTCCAAAGGCGACAGATGTCCCATGAGCACAAAATAAAGGCCTCGGTACGTCGCGGTCTGTTCTATTGCCATGACGTCAGCTGGGGTCTCAACAACGCACAGCATCGAGTCATCTCTCTTGGGGTCGCCGCAGACTTCACAGACACTCAGTTCAGTGAAGTTCCGGCACCGCTGACAACGCTCTACTTTTTCCAGAGCTGTCAGCAACGCATCTCCCAAGAGTTGTGCCGCCTCACGATCACGCTCGAGTAAATGAAGTGTCATACGCTGCGCAGACTTGGGACCAACGCCTGGTAAATATCTTAGAGCGTCGATCAACTCTTGTATGGATGGGCTTAATTTCATACCCCTAAATCTCCACTAGCGGTGGACGAATAGAATTCGGCACGACGACAGCATCAAATTCTGTCAGCAGCGCCGTTAAGCAGTCATCCTTGTCTAGCGCATTGGCAGCCGCCTTCAAGCGCTGGATCTCATAGAGCTCTCGCTGCCGCGCGGGCGTTTGGTCTGACGTATCACCTAGGCAGACCTCGACGGATACGGGCTTTTCCAATACCTGCTCAATAGCGACCGCCAGACTCCGTTGGTGCCGTTCATTGAACAGCGTCGCATTATCCGGCGCCAGCTGAAAACATAAAGTGCGGTCAAAGGCGTTAACCAGCTCAAAGTGTGACGCTACCGTGTGGATCACTCCCTTCAAGCCAAGGCTGTTAAAAAAGTCAGGCCAGGATCGACTGGTGGGTAGATCTTCTTCGGGCTCGCTAGGACTACAGGTATCGACATCGCTACTGCACGATGAGTGCCCGTCATTGATCTCGGTCGATTGCTCCATCTCGGATATGTCATGCATGTCGGATGAAACGCCGGCTGCTACGTCCACCGGTCTGTGGCTAGCGGTATTCGCTGCAGCTCCTTCAGAGGGTTGGGTCGTATCGTCTGCCGTCACCGACCTCGGCGGCGCTTGGACAAGGGTCGAGTCGACAATCCTACTGCCGCTGATAACGTGTCGTGAGTGATCGCTTGTCGCGTCAGGCGAAACCACCGGCAGCGCCGGTGGCTCAGGCTTTTTTGCCGGGGGTACCTCGATATTGTCACTGAAGATTATGGCTGGACGAAAAGCAATCATTCGCAATGCAACCATATCCAGACCAGCCCGAGGATCAGACGCTAAAACCAGCTCACGCTTCGATGCAACGGCCATTTGCCACCAGAGGTGGCAAACATCTGTGGTCATCGACGTCGCCAGATCAGTTAATCGTTTGTGCTCAGGTTGCGTCTTGTCCACGCTATTGGGTACGGCCTGAGCAATGGCGACTTGGTGTAAGATCGACGCGAGCTCATCGAGTGTGCCCGCATAGTCTGGGGAATGCGAGGCAATGTCATCGACCACGGCCAGTGTCTGCTGCGGATCGCTGGTCAATAATGCGTCCAGCAAGTCCAGCACTTTAGTGCGTGATACCGTGCCCATCATGTCTCGCACGTCGTTTGCGTCTAGCTTGCCGCCGCCATGCGCTATCGCTTGATCCGCTAACGACAGTGCATCGCGCATCGAACCCTCAGCACCCCGAGCCAGTAAGGCGAGTGACTCATCGTCATGCGCCACATCTTCTGCCGCTAAGACATGTCGCAAATGGGACACGATATGCTCTGGGACCATATTTTTTAGGTTGAACTGAAGGCATCTGGACAAAACGGTGGCCGGTAATTTCTGTGGGTCGGTCGTTGCCAGCAGAAACTTCACATGCCCCGGAGGCTCTTCTAGTGTCTTAAGAAGCGCATTGAAGCTGTGATTGGACAGCATGTGAACTTCATCAATCAAATAAATTTTAAACCGTGAGCGTGTTGGCGCGTACTGCACATTGTCGAGCAAGTCCCGCGTATCCTCGACCTTAGTGCGGGAGGCGGCATCGACTTCAAGCACGTCAACACTCCGGCCTTCTGCAATCTCATTACAACTGGCGCATTGCCCACAGGGCGTGGACGTGACGCCTGTTTCGCAATTCAGGCTTTTGGCAATCAGGCGCGCAACTGTGGTCTTGCCAACACCCCGTGTCCCTGTGAACAAATAAGCATGATGTAGACGATCAGATTCCAGCGCCGTGGTGAGCGCCCTGACCACGTGTTCTTGCCCCACCATTTCTGAGAATCGAGTGGGTCGCCATTTACGTGCAAGAACTTGATAACTCATGCTGGTGCCATACCGTTAATGGAGGCGACCCGAACAGCCACACCTCGGCACCCGAGTCGATAACTACCGTTGCTCCCTTCCGGGCCTGGCGGGGTTTACTATCTATCGCTGCGAGGGGACCGTCCGAGCCACCATGACGCTTGCTCTCTGGCAAGACCGCAAAGTGTGGCCAAAGAAGGAATCTGACGCAAGTAAAAACCAGCTTGACGACGCACATAGTTGGTCTCTTTCTAGATTCACGACGTATGTTAATAGTGATAACATTTAAAGTTAATGTCATTAACATGCGTTGAGCCCCCGCCATGATATCCACGAGACTGTTTTTTACTACTTTGTTCAGTGCTGTTGGAGCGGCTGGTATCGTTTTATTTGGCTCCAATGCGATTGAGGCAAACGTCCGGCCAACCATCTCAAACGAAATAACGCCCCTACCCGTTGTGGTGGTTCCCTATCAAATCGAAGATCACTACGTCGCGACCACCCGTTTTTTAGGTGTCATAGAAGCGTCAACCGACAGTAATGTCGGGTTCGAGGTTCCGGGGTTACTGCAAGAACTCATGGTCAGCGAGGGAGACTATGTCAATACCGGACAGATCCTCGCCAGACTCGACACGCGTCAGCAGAGAGCGTCTTTAGCGCTGGCTAAGGCTCAGGAAAAAGAGGTGGCAGCTCAACTAAAGCTCGCGCGATTAGCCCTGAGTCGGGCCATCTCACTTCTGGAGCAAAACCTTATATCGCAACGCGAGGTTGACGAGGCTGTGCTGGCTGTCGATACCGCCATAGCGCGGCTCGAAACAACACAAGCCAGCGTCGAAAATGCGCAGATCGTTATTGACAAGAGCAGCTTGGTTGCCCCCTTTGATGCGGTAGTCTCTCGCAAGCTTACCGAGCCGGGTAGCATCGTCGGCCCCAATGTCCCTGTCGTGCGACTCGTCTCTGTCGGAGGTCGTGAAGCACATATCGGTCTGTCGCCAAAATATGCGGATATCGTCCGTCTGGGAGCGGATTATCCCTTACTGGCTGGCGATCAGCGCTTGGTTGCCCGCCTGCGGACAGTTGGTGATGACGTAGATCCCCAAACCTTGACGGTATTGAGTGTTTTAACGCTGGCTGAAGACCAATCACTGCGCGTAGGGCAGACTGTTGCAATCGAACTATCAGAAGACGTTGCCGCTTCCGGCGGCTGGCTACCCACCACAGCGCTACTTGAGGGCGATAAAGGTCTCTGGACCGTATTAGTCACACGTGGCAATGAACTGGGTGAGACCATTACCGTGCGCGAGAGTGTAGAGGTTGTTCACAGTAACGCTGATCGCGTTTTTGTCAGGGGAACACTCCCCAACAACGCATTCGTTGTTGCCTCAGGATTGCAAAAGCTGAGTCCTGGATCACCCGTCGAGGTTGTACCGTCTATTCGGGTAACTAACTGAGCGCGATGACGTGATAGCAACAAGCCTTTTTGAAAACGGACGTTATCTTGCACTTTTGATTCTCTCGATTGTTGTCGTGGGAGTGACCGCCTATAACAGTCTGGGCCGGCAGGAAGATCCAACCATCACGCCATTTGTGGCCTCTGTCCAAACGTTTTATCCGGGTGCTAGCCCGGCTCGAATAGAGAGCTTGATTACCAAGCCAATCGAAGACGCGCTTCGCGAGCACCCCGACGTCAAAGAGCTAAATTCCACCTCGATAAATGGTGTTTCCACGGTCATTATCGAGGCCGATTACTACCTTGCGCGGGATGATATTAAGCGCGTCTGGTCAGAATTGCGGGGTAAGCTTGATCGCATTGAGGGCGACTTGCCTGAGGGAGCAACAAAGCCTGTCCTTGATGACTATCTGTTCACCACCTTTGTGAAAATTGTATCTATCAGCGCGCGCGACGGCATCGATATTTCGCCAACACTCTTGCGAAGGGAGGCACTGAAATTCGCCGATGCAGCCCGAAACGTGCCACAAACTCGAAGAGTGAAGCATTACGGCCTACCCGATGAGGAGATTAGTGTCGAAATAAATGCCCGCTCTCTGAGTGCATTGGGCTTATCCATCGGTGATATAGCGCGGACGCTTTCGCTAGCAGATGTTAAAACACCCGCCGGCAAACTTCTGGCACCGGAAAACGCGCTAACACTTGAAGTATCGGGGGACTTTGTTGATGTTCAGTCCGTACGCGACACGTTTATCAAAGGTAAAGACAACCGCTCGTCCGCGATTCGTATTAGCGATATTGCCACCGTAACAAAAGCAGAAACCGATCCACCGAGGCGCCTCGCTCTGTCAAACGGACGCCGCGCTGTTTTCCTCGCAATCGAGATGAAAGAGGGATTTCAAGTCGACAAATACAGCGACACCTTCGATCAATTCCTAATGGACTATCGCTCCACAGCGGCTGAAGGGCTGATCATAGAGACCACCTATGATCAAAGCGGCTATACCGAAGCCAGACTGACAGGGGTTGCAAAGAATATTGTTGCCGGTATTAGCATCGTTGTCGCTGTATTGTTCGTGACCTTGGGCTGGCGGGCTGCTGCCATCGTTGCGCTCAGCCTCCCCTTATGCACCTTAGTGTCGATGGTGGTGCTTAATTACCTGAGTGTACCTATCCACCAGTTGTCAATGACCGGCCTTGTGGTTGCACTTGGGCTACTCGTAGACGGTTCCATCGTGGTAACCGACGAGATACGTAAACGCCTGTTAGCGGGCGAGACAGCGATAGCGGCAATGGAAAACTCCGTCCGACGAATGACCGTTCCTCTTGTTAGTGCAACCGCGACGACCGTCCTCGCATTTACACCAATGGCCATGTTAGAGGGTCCCTCGGGTGACTTCTTGGGCAGCCTGGCCACGGCTGTGATTGTTATGTTGGTCGTCAGTCTTTTACTAGCCTTGACATTGACGCCAGCTTTAGCCGCTCGAGTATTACCCAGCGCTATGGTGGAGAACCCTCGCTGGTGGCAATCGGGTATTGTCTCGCCGCCCATGAGAACTGCCTTTGCTGCGTCAATTCAATGGTCACTGAAGTACCCGCTTGCTTCTGTGTTACTTGCTTCCGCCCTACCGCTTCTAGGCTTTGCCAGCCTTTCGACCCTCACCGGCCAGTTCTTCCCAGGAACTGACAGAGATCAAATGTATTTGCGGGTTGAGATGCCAAAAAGCGCCGGTATCGAATCGACACTTGAGCTGGTGCGCAAACTTGATGCAGATTTACGCGCAGAGCCACTAGTTCGCAGATCAGACTGGTCAGTGGGCGAGAGCCCGCCGGCATTTTATTACAACTTACGGTCTAATAAACGAGATGCTCCCGATTGGGCGGAAGGCATGGTCCTGACTCGTGACGAGAATCAAACTAATGCATTGATTCGACGCTTACAGCGCGATTTCGATAAGAACTACCCAGAAGCCCAGATTATCGTCTCGGGCATCGACCAAGGCCCACCTGTGGACGCGCCGCTAGAAATCATCATCTACGGTCCCAATACGCATACGCTTCGGGTGCTGGGGGAAACATTTCGGCAGCGACTACAAGACCTGCCAGACATAACCCATACAAAGCTGTCCATCAGTCCCGCCGCGCCCAAAGTAGCCGTGCGACTTAATGAAGAAAAGTTACGGCGATTAGGATTGGAGCGGACCCAAGTCGCTGACTTGATAGATGGCTACTTGCGCGGTCGCTTTGGTGGGGCAGTGATGGAAGACACTGAACAACTGCCTGTCCGTGCTCGGCTGCAGCGCGATGCCTGGCAAAATAGCGATTCATTAATGAACCTACAGATTCCCTTACCAAGGGGCTCTGGCGCAATTCAATTCGTCCCCCTGTCCACACTCGGCGAACTCAGTATCGTCCCCGACGACTCACCGATCGGTCGCCGAGACGGCGAACGCATAAACCGAGTACAGGCGTTTCTGACACGGGGTGTACTCCCTGAGGAAGCCCTAAAACTACTGCGTCGTTCACTCAAGCAGGACCCTGTTCTCTTGCCAGATGGCTATCGCTACAGCTTCGGCGGTGACAGCGGTGAGCGGGCTGACGTTGTCACTGACTTGATAGGTCCTATCGGCATCGTTATGTCTTTATTGCTGGCAACCATCATGCTGACGTTTAACTCCTGGCGACTGACGGCACTCGCCTTCGGCGTGATCACCTGCGCTTTCGGCCTCAGCTTTCTCGCGCTGGCGCTCTTCCGATACCCACTCGGCATCATGGCTCTGGTGGGCGTTGTTGGCTCTATTGGGGTCGCTATAAACGCGTGTATTATCATTTTGACCTCGCTTCAACAGTCCCCTGCGGCCGCAAATGGTGACAAGGAGGCTATGTGCGACGAAGTTATCGGCTCTAGTCGTCATATTATCTCAACCACGCTGACGACCTTCGGTGGATTTCTACCGCTCATTTTGGAGGGCAGCCAGTTCTGGCCGCCATTTGCGATGGCGATTGCAGGGGGTGTTTTATTGTCGACCGTGATCTCTTTTTATCTGGTACCAGCCGCCTACGTTTTACTCGGAGCACCCAGGGATAGTCGCATCGAGCGCTTGCAGGATTCAGGTTTGACGGGGTTAGCCAGATGAACCAATCTGCCAGCCCTTACCACCACGGTGACCTTCGCAACAGCGCTATTATTGCAGCAGCCGAGCTCATAGAAACCACGGGTAGCTATGACATCACCATCGCTCAAGTGGCAAAAAAGACCAAGGTAAGCGCTCCCGCGCTTTATCGCCATTTTACCGACAAAGAGGCGTTATTAACGGCCGTTAGAGAACTCACTCACCTCGGGATGATGGACTACTTAGCGCATGCGCAGGCGTCTACTGAACCGGGGACATTGGCCCATTTAGATGCCCTCGGCTTAGCCTACCTTCGCTTCGCCAAGGACAAAAGGGCCTTCTTTGGGCTGATGTGGGAGGACCAGGGCGACCCTGAAAAAAGACGCGCGGAAGCTCGCGCGAAGCGCACCGGCTTTCAAGTGTTACAGGAGGCGATCGAGTTATATTTTGATCGCCATCGTCCGCGCCACAACCGGACCTCGCTGCAAACCGCGACACTCATGTGGTCGACGGCCCACGGCATCGCGACACTACAGCACAATCGAATCTTAGATACGTTCGATGATGAAGCAGAACCCGGCACGTTGTTAGTGACAGCAACCCGCGCGATTCTCAACGCCGACTGAATAACGATTCGGTCTCGACTACGGGTCAAAGGTTTTATACATTTCACTCTACCGACCATCTAATCTAGGAAGCTGTGTTGCATGCAAGACGTTGTTGTTCCGCTGTGGCTTTTAGCCTGTACTTTTGGCGCTTGGCTTGGATTTCGTCTCAGCCTAGCCATGCATGAAGGCGCGGCTGACTCGAGAGCACCTACGGTGGCACGGCTGTTGGTCACCGGCTTTTGTCTGTCGATAACAACATTGTTCTTTTCTGTGGCGCTACAGACCGATTTGTCGTTGTCAGCACAAGTACCCATTATGGTGATGGCGCTCGTCACCGCGGTCATGCAGCTACTGCAAATTTGGACGGAGAAGCCTGAGCCGGGAAAAGACTGCCAAGGCCGCGATATCGTGGAATAACTCGTATCCTTTGTGCGATACTTGCGCGCCCCGCGCCCATAGCACAACCGGATAGTGCACGTGCCTTCTAAGCATGAGGTTCCAGGTTCGAGTCCTGGTGGGCGCGCCAACTTTGTTCAGCAGTGGCTTTGGAGCGGGACGACCTACCCGAATAAAACCTCAGGATTGACCATGGTTTTCATTTCGAGCACGTTGCCGTTGGGGTCACTGATAAAGAACGTCTCCTGCTCAAACTCCGTACCCTTAAAGCGCCTGTAAGGTGCATCAAGGTAGTCGAAAGCACTCGTCTCAATCCGCGCCTTAAGCGCCTGAAAATCCGCCTCAGGCATGTGCGCTCCGAAGTGAGGCACACTTACGTTACCCATATCCACATCATGTCGCACACCCGGCAGACGCTCCTCACTCTGATGCAGCGTCAGCTCGTTACCCCAGAAGTTCACGTCAACCCATTTACCTGCTTCACTATTTCCGGTCACGCAGCCCAGAACATCCGTGTAGAAAGGAACCGTGGCGGCTAAATCACCGGCTGGAACCGCTAAGTGAAACGTATTGCTCATTGCACACCTCGCCTAATTATTAATAAAACTCATAGTGACCAAATATCGCTTGGATCACGACACTCGTAACTGTTTTGCCAGTGGGCCGTAAATCTCTTCGGGGATTTGGCCCGGACACACCGCCATTATAACCATCAAAACCAGTAAATCGGTCTAAGCCAAACATAACGCATCGCATCAGCTTTAGAAAATCGTCACCCGAAAATAAGCCCTATTTTCGGGCCTAGTAATTCATCAATCCTCATTTAACCCATAGCCTCCGGCATCACGGTGCTAGTGAGTTGGCACTTGTTAAAGCACGGTCAACACAACGAACTGGCACTCGGAACCTTCCGAGTGTATGTAGGGTTCCAGACGAAGTTGGTCAATACAAACGAGCCCGTCAGTGTGCAAACCACATATCAGATCCACAAAGTCAGTAGCGCACCAGTAATCGTACCTCACAGTAAAAATAACCTTGCCGCCGGGGCGTGTAACACGGATCAACTCATTCACCGCCTCGGGCTTCACATGAGTCGCCGTGAACGTCCCAATACAGGTCACCGCATCGAAACTAGCCGTAGGCGCAAGCAATGGTTGATTCATATCAGCCATATCTAAGGCGTCATAAACACCCTTTTTTCGTGCCTGCTCCAGCATGCCGGGCGAGTAGTCGATGCCGCAGACAGCAGTCACACCTGACTTTTTTAGAAGCTCTCCGACCAAGCCCGTCCCACAGCCGGCGTCGAGCACACGAAGGCCCTTAGCATTCATCGACTTTAACAACAGCCGCACAGCCATTTGGGGGCTGGTATAGCCCCAATCGTGCAGGAGCTCTTGATCGTAGCGATCTGCCCAGCCGTCATAAACACCCATGAGCTCATCTGTTGATGCTGCGCTAAGTATTTTTACGTGGATATCTGCCTGCTCACCCATAATCACCATCACTTCATTATCTCTGCACCGCTTTGCGCAGACGCTTTTAAGGTCCTGTGGCGCACTGTCCGCCAAATGCTAAATCATCCGCCAAATGCCAAATCGCTGACGACCACCCACAACCCAATGAAACCGCACATGAGTATGACCAGTACGAACGCGCGTTCCGTCTCATTTTTGAACATAATCTAATTCTCCAGGCCCTCGTGTCGCATCAAAGGGCATCAAACAACGGCCCTCCCGTTGCAACCCCTCCGAATTAAACACAACCAGCCAAGACGGTCAAAGTACCGCTTACGTCCGGCGCTGCCACAGTTTGTAACCGGCAAAGCAAAATAAGGGTGAGATCAGTTAGGTGATGCTATGCCTTCGCAAGCATATTTAGGTACTCTAGATTTTGGTGCTCTAGCTTCAGGTGCTCTAGCTTAAGGCACTCTACGCCGCGCTTAAACAAACAATTTACGGGTCAAGCAGCTTTATGAATCAGCCGGAAACCATCCCACATTACCCTTCCGTCAGCGACGATATTGTCTGCGATAACGGTGCTAAAAACCCGATCTACCCCGAAATTTACAAGCGGTTAGACGGTTTTAACCTTGGCTCTACCAATGCCTGGACAAAGGGCCAGCCGTTTGACTATTTCAAGCGCATGCGGGAACAGTCACCGGTCATGTGGACCGAGGGGCGCAAGCCGACGTCTGGGTTTTGGTCTGTGTCACGATATGAGGACGTAAAACACGTTGAGCTCAATCCGGGTCTTTTCTCGTCTCAGCGGGGAAGTATGCACATGGCAGTATTGCCGCCCAGTGGTAAAGCCGACAGACTCATGTACGCGGCGCACAACTCGCTGATCAATCTTGACGCAGATGTACATCGAGATCTGCGAATTCAACAATCGGACTTCTTTTTTCCGAAGTATGTTGAAACGCTCAAAGAGCGCGTCGGGCAGAAGATTGACGATCTGTTGGATAATATGGAGCGGCAAGGTCCTGAAGTAGACTTTGCCAAACTATTTTCAACCGAACTACCCATGTTTACCCTTTGCGAAATGTTAGGCGTCGACGAGGCCGATCGACCCGACATCATCAAATGGATGCACTATTTGGAGCTCGCACCGCAGTTCCTCACGCATCCATTTCGGATGTTCATGGCTGAGCCAATGTTTCTCTTTCGATTCAATCAAATGCTGGAAGATATGTTCAACTATGGCGAGCGGGTCATGGCCGATAGGATTAAAAATCCCCGCCAAGACCTGCTCACCGTCATTGCCAATGCCACGTTAGACGGTAAGCCACTCTCACAAAACTACCTCGATGGATCGTGGCTGCTCATCATTTTTGCGGGCAACGATACAACTCGAAACTCACTATCTGGGACCATTCGCCTGCTAACCGAGTTTCAAGATCAGCGGAAAATGGTTTTAGACGATCCAAGCCTGATCGATCGCATGTCGCACGAATCTCTGCGCATGACCTCACCGGTAATGCATATGCGCCGCACCGCCACAGAGGATACGGAAATTGCAGGACAGCGCATCGCAGAAAATGAAAAAGTACTCATGTGGTACGGCGCCGCCAACCGTGATCCGTCCATCTTCGCCAATCCTGATGTCTTCGACCTGACGCGCAGCAATGTTGAGAAACACGTGGCTTTTGGTCATGGCGTTCACCGATGCCTCGGCAATCGGATTGCTCAGATGCAGCTATCGATGGCATACGAGCGGATTTTAGACCGCTTCCCTAACATACACTGGACAGGCAAACAGAAAATCGAGCCGATCATTCTGGTTCACGCTATTTCTAGTTTAAAGGTCAACTTGTATGGCAAAGGCAAAAAGCGTCCCACTCGGGTAGCTCTTCAATGATGGCAATGCGATCGGCTTGGCTATAGCTGCGTAGACAAGGGTAACTCAGTTGTGTTTTTGATCTCTGTGACCGCAATATGCGAATGCATTTCACGCACTAAATCGCCGCTGAGCAACGTATTGCGGACAAAGTCTTCATAATGCCTCACGTCCTTACAAATAATCTTGAGGACGTAGTCCCAAATACCGGCCATGGTGTAACACTCGACGACCTCTGGATGGGTCTCAACAGCACGCTCGAATGCCAATAAATTTTGCCGGCCGGTCTGCGTTAAGTTGATCGTGGCGAAGACCACGACTTCCATGCCCAGTGCACTCCTATCAAGCAGGGCTACACGCTTCTGAATGGTTCCCTCTGACTCCAGTTTGTTAATGCGACGCCAAACCGGTGACTGGGAACTCGTCAAGCGCTCTGCAAGCGCTGCCGTTGAGATGCTCGCATCCTGTTGTAATGACGCCATGATTGCGATGTCCTGTCGCGTATAAGTTGACTGCATTAGTAATTCCTTTTTATATCAATATAAGACTATTTTATTTTTCTTTAAGAGAAATAATATAAAAAAAGGCAAATTTAGCCCACTTTTACAGAAGATAATTTTCTTCCAATGACTGAGCGCTTGTCGCGTTTGTCACGGGAGGTAGATGATGACTCAGATAGTACCCACAGCACTACGGAAAGTCCGACTCGATGACAAGTTCAATCCGGGACCGGCACATGTCTACCTTACCGGGATTGATGCGCTAACACGATTACCCATTCTGCAGCATGAAATTGATACGGCTGCTGGTTTAAACACTGGGGGATTTATCTCCGGCTATCGAGGCAGTCCCCTCGGCGGCCTAGATCAAGCTTTATGGCGAGCTAAAACACATCTTGATCTTCACAACATAGAGTTTGTGCCAGGTATCAATGAAGAACTTGCTGCAACCGCCGTCTGGGGAACACAACAGCTTGGGATTGTCTCCCATACTGACTTCGATGGTGTCTTTGGCATGTGGTACGGAAAGGGTCCGGGAGTCGATCGAAGCATGGACGCCATAAAGCATGCGAACGCATTTGGTACGTCGCCACATGGGGGCGTTTTGGCGATAGCAGGCGACGATCACGCCTGCAAGTCGTCTACGCTACCTCACCAATCTGAACATATGTTCATCGGAGCATCAGTTCCTGTATTGGCCCCATCTAATGTTCAAGAAGTCTTAGATTTCGGCATCTACGGCTGGGCAATGTCGCGATTTACCGGTTGCTGGGTCGCCTTGAAGGCAATCACTGACAACATGGATGCCGCGATGGGCGTTGAGGTCGACGGAAGCCGCTATAACATTGCCTTACCACCAAAAGAGGCAATGTCGCCAGACGGTATGCATGCTCGCTGGCCTGATACTCCACTCGCTCAAGAGCGACGGCTGAATAAATATAAAATTTATGCGGCGCGGCTCTTTGCGAGTATCAATGGTCTGAATCGAATTGTCTTCGACTCCAAGGAACCAAGGATAGGGATAATCACCTCTGGTAAGGCCTACTTGGACGTAATGGAAGCACTCCGAGGTTTGGGTATAAATGAGAGTAGTGCAAACAACCTGGGGATCCGTGTATTAAAGATCGGTATGCCCTGGCCTCTTGATCCGGAGATCATTCAAGCATTCGCGGAGGGGCTAAGCGAGATCGTGGTGGTGGAAGAAAAGCGCTCTATCATTGAGGATCAGCTGACGTCACTGCTTTATAATTTGGCAATTCGCTCGCGACCAACCATTTTCGGAGAGTTCGATCATCGGGGTGAGCATCTTCTCGGCAACACCGGCGAACTCGATCCTGATGTCGTAGCTGAGGCGATCAGCTCGCGGCTGACGGCTAACGGAATCCATTCGCCCAAGGCTGCTCAAGTATCAACATCGGTGCGATTAAATGCGGATACACGAGCAACTGCTCGAGCGCCACACTTCTGCTCTGGCTGTCCACATAATACGTCTACTAAGGTTCCAGAGGGTAGCGTCGCCATGGGGGGTATCGGTTGCCACTACATGGCAACATGGATGCCCGACAGAGACACACGAACCTTCAGTCAAATGGGCGGAGAAGGTGCCGCGTGGATTGGACAGGCGCGATTTAGCAAGCGGCCTCACGTATTTCAAAACCTGGGAGACGGCACCTATTTTCACTCAGGTAGCCTAGCGATTCGTGCCGCAGTCGCTAGCGGTGCCAACATTACTTTCAAGATTCTGTTCAACGAAGCCGTTGCCATGACGGGTGGACAAGCGATCGACGGAAATTTATCACTCAATCGACTACTCGATCAGGTCCGAGCAGAAGGCGTCGATCACATTGCGGTTGTTACCGAGGATCTTAGCAAATCGTCGCTGCCTCGCTTCGTTGAAGTCTGCAGACGCTCAGGCTTTGACGCCCTACAACAACGTTATGCCAATCTGTCCGGCACGTCAGTCATCATCTACCAGCAACTGTGTGCGAGCGAAAAAAGACGGCGTCAGAAACGAAGACTTCTGCCCGCCTCAACTAAAAAAGTATATATCCACCCTGAACTCTGTGAGGGCTGTGGCGACTGTGGGAGGCAATCAACCTGCCTCTCCATACAACCCCTGCCTACAGAATTAGGTGTGAAACGCACCATTGACCAGCACAGCTGCAATACCGATTACAGCTGTATAGATGGTTTTTGTCCTAGCTTTATAACAGTATCTGGGACAGCAAATCCTCAGTCCCTAATGAATAAGACTCCATCGGATACGTTATTTGATCCCCTCCCTAATCCGCGGCTTGCTCCCCTTAGAGAGCCCTGGAACTGCCTCATTGCCGGAATCGGAGGCACGGGTGTGCTGACCGTAAGCTCAATATTGGCGATGGCGGCACACATTGAGGGGAAAGGATTCGCGACGATGAATCAGACGGGGCTTGCCCAAAAATACGGTGAGGTAATAAGTCACCTTAAGATTGCCACTACACAAAGCGACATTTGCGCTGTCCGCATAAAACAAAATCAGGCTGATCTTATGATTGGATGCGATGCAGTGGTAGCTGCCAGTACTGAGGCGTTGAACAAGCTTAATGACGTGTGTCATGCGGTTGTCAATTCGCACTGTACCGAGACCCGAGATTTCATTTACTCCCCAGAGAAGCAGGTAACCCAACGAGGGTCCGAGTCTCTCATCTTGAGGCAGGTGGACACCAAACGATTTACCACCATTGATGCCGTAGACTATGCCACACAGCTTGTTGGAGACCCCATCGGCGCCAACTTATTCATGGTCGGCATAGCGAGCCAATCAGGTTTACTTCCCATAACACCAGAAGCGATTGAGAGAGCCATTGAAGTCAATGGTGTCGCAGTCGATTTAAACGCTCAAGCTTTCCTGTGGGGACGGAGATTTGTCGCGCAGCCCGACCGGGTATCGAGTCTTCTGACAAGAACTGTCGAGTCTCAACTAAACTCGCTTGATGATATTGTCGATGATCGGGCCTCGCGTCTTGTTGAGTACCAATCCGTTCGTTACGCAAAACGCTACAAGCGACAGATCGAATCCTTTCAATCTATACTTTTACGCATCGAGGGCGCCGAGACGTTATGTTGTGAGGTAGCGCGTCAGCTGTACCGGATCATGGCACTTAAAGATGAATACGAGGTAGCCCGTCTTCTCACACGGTCTGTCGCTACTACCCTTCCAAATGGCATTAGCGAGCGTGATATGAGCTTCTATCTCGCACCTACCATGCTAACGAAACTTATAGGCAGCACCGAAAAACCTCAGAAAATCCGGTTTGGTGCTTGGATGCGTTTCCCACTTCGAGTCTTATCAAGCCTAAAGGTTTTACGTGGTTCAGCCTGGGATATTTTTGGGTATAGCGAAGAGCGAAAAGCGGAATGGAGAGACCTAGATCTCTATCTTGACGATCTTAACCTGATTATGAATCTGACGACCAAGCAGAATCTTTCCGAGGCCCACGAATTGGCAAGTGCGGTCACTCTGCTTCGCGGTTACGGACACATTCGCACCAAACAGAGGCAGTTGTGGCTTGATAACAGAGAAAAGTACCGCAGCTTACTCACGCTCGTACACCCACTGCAAAACTGATTTTTCAGCCCAGAGGACTAAATGGATAGTTTCTCACACCCGGAATTCGCATCGCACGAGCGCGTTTTATTTATCGCGGACGAGCAAACCCGACTCCGCGCTATTATTGCCATTCACAGTACGCAGAGGGGCCCCGCCATAGGTGGCTGTCGAATGTGGCCATATCAAAGTCAAGAGGCTGCATTATCTGACGCGCTTAGATTATCGCGCGGGATGACCTATAAAAATGCGCTCGCAGGCATAGATAGTGGCGGTGGCAAATCGGTTATTATCGGGAACCCGGTGATCGATAAGACCCAAGCGCTTTTAAAGGCTATGGGTAAGGCCATCAATGACTTAGGCGGACTTTACATCGCGGCCGAAGACTCGGGCACATCGCCACATGATATGTCGATTATGGCTGAGTCAACCCCCTTCGTCGCTGGCCTTGACCACGCAAATGGTAGTGGCGATCCGTCCCCTAGTACGGCACATGGTGTATACCTGAGCATCTGTGAGGCGGTCCACTTCCGGCTTGGTAAAGCAGGGGTTGGCGGACTGCGAGTTCATGTTCAAGGCTTAGGTAAAGTCGGATTCGCATTGGCTGAGATGCTCGCTGCCAGCGGCGCTATAGTGGTAGGAAGTGACATCAAACCTGAGAACTGCCGGATCGCCGAGCGAGAACTGTCTATCGAAACGACCTCAAATGACTCCCTGTTCAATCAGGCCTGTGACGTATTCGCACCCTGCGCGATGGGTGGTGTGCTCAATCAGCAATCCATACCCAATCTGCGTACTTCGATTGTCGCAGGAGCCGCCAATAACCAACTTCTAACGCAACACGATCACGTACTGCTTCATGAGGCAGGCATCTTGTATTGCCCCGATTACCTGATAAATGCAGGCGGGGTTATTGAGGTATACCGCAGAAGACATGGAGACAGCGATGACGCCATCGCCAAAAGTATCGGCGAGATTGCACCGCGTCTCCGATCAATCCTTGAGGAAGCAAATCAACGTGCCGCCCCACCTGAAAAAATAGCTCGCGAGCGCGCAGATACTATCTTGAGGAGCGATCGGCAGAATAGATCTGAGCCTTGGGCAGCGTGACCACGTGTAACACTCTAAATGGGGTGGCTGACGGGTCTCGAACCCGCTACCTCCGGAGCCACAATCCGGTGCTCTACCTGGTGAGCTACAGCCAC
>CAJYAI010000016.1 GCA_913064725.1 uncultured Alteromonadaceae bacterium
TGATCCCGCCGCGGCCACCGCAATCTGGTGTGAGTCGCGAACTATTCCCTCGTCATACGGGGTACGTTTTTGATCCGATGGCGGCCGCCGGTACAGCGGCTAAAATAACGCTTACACAATTGCTCGATTACAAGCGCGCTGCGCGAATGAATAATCAGCAATTGGCTGATTTGGACCTCCCCGGCTTTGCCGATGTCCTATCTATCGTTATCAACGATCTATGGCCCTCTTCACGTGATTCGAGCTTGATCACGATTGAGCGAATGGTACAGGTGATGCTGGTTGATCAGCTGGTATCACTGCTAGGGAATGTGGCGGCGGCACCTCAAGTTCGCGCCGATGCCCTCGATGCGCTGGTCAAGATCCAAAAGCGCGCTGAAAAGACGCGTGACCGTACTCTGCCTGGTGCTGCACACATGCGCTTTATTGCACGCCAGATCTCCGCGCACCTTGATGCATCTGATGTTTTTCAGCGAGGCGACTTGACGGTTCCACCCGGATCGCCAATCTGACTTGAATAGCGCTGTCGTGTGACCTGATGAGCACCTTTGGCGATGCTTTTAGCGATGCTTGCATCGAAGCCTTCCGGTGAAATTATGGCCTTATCGCACCGGTCAGTGCATTGCGTTTACGCCGTCACTCGTTGGCCTGTGGCGGATATTGCTCACGCAGTACTCTTTTTAAAATCTTACCGCTGGGGTTTCGAGGGATTAGGTCGGTAAACTCGACCGCTTTAGGTCGCTTAAATCGTGCGAGCTTGTCGTCGCAAAACGCGAGGATGTCGTCGCTTGTAAGTCCTTGGTCACTTTTTACGACGACTGCGAGAGGAGACTCTCCCCATTTGTCGCTTTTCTGTCCGATGACCCCGGCTTCACTGATACCGGGGTGACTTTGTAAAACACCCTCAATTTCCGCGGGATAGACGTTTTCACCACCGGAAATGATCATGTCCTTAATGCGATCTTGGATCGCGAAAAATCCTTCATCATCCATGACACCCACATCACCTGTCCGCAACCACCCATTAACGAGCGTCTCCTTTGTGGCGTCAGGTCGATTCCAATATTCCCGCATGATGTGTTTTCCACGGACCATCATCTCGCCGGCCTCGCCAACAGGTAGTGCATTACCTTTATCGTCCGCGACCATAACATCCGTGAAGAAGAAGGGTTTGCCGCAGGATTCTGGCTTTCTAACCGCATTTACGGTGTCCATCAAGCAGGCGGGTCCGCAGGTCTCGGTCAGTCCGTAGACCTGAGCAATATCAATGCCCATTTGTTGGAATTGCTGCGTGAGTGCAACTGGAACGGGCGCCGCACCGGTCATAAACCATCGCAGGCTTGACCAGTCGTACCGTTCAAAATTGGGCACCTGGACCATAAAATTAAGCATGGCGGGGACCATCAGACCGCTGGTGATCTTTTCACGCTCAACGCACTCCCAAGCGGCTACCGGATCGAAGCTCCGCATGACGAATGTTGTAGCGCCGTGGTAGGCGTTTATGGTCAGGGGTGTGAGGGCGCCAACGTGGAACATAGGTAGGCAGGCGATATAACGCTCGTCGTCACGGTAGTCCGCAGTGGCGTGAATAGTAAAGACCCCCCACATGGCCGAGGTATGGGTGTGCACCACACCCTTGGGTAAACCAGTCGTACCCGAGGTGTACATGATGTACAACATGTCATCATCTTCAGCGCCACAGTTGGGCTCGGCACTGCTCGCGCTCAGGCGATAGCTGTCATAGGACGTTGCAAAAGGCTGGCAAGCGCTGCCTGCACCGCCCACCACATGAATCCACTGACCAATATTTGTCTTATCGCCACGATGGTGAAGCTCACTCACGGTCTCTGCGAACTCATTGTCAAAAATGAGTGTTTGCACGCCAGCATCTTTCAATATGAATTCAAGTTCGTCAGCTACGAGCCGCCAGTTGAGTGGCACCACAACACCGCCTATCTTGGCTACGGCAAAAAAAGACTCCATGAACTCGACCGAATTCATGAGCAGTAGGCCAACCCGATCACCCTTTTTTAAGCCATCAGCTTTGAGCGCGTTGGCAACTTGGTTGGCTCGGTCATTCAGGTCCCGAAATGAGTAGCGCCGACTGCCGTCACTCTCAACATATGCCTCTCGGTCGGGGTTTAAGTGCGCGCGCTTGGTGAGCAACAGGCCTATGTTAGTTTTCATTGGAGTGCCTCGCTTGGTCAATCTTGGAGCCCCAGTATTTTTTTTGTTGGGAAGCTCTTTGCAGGCAAAACTTTGGTCCGATTTGAAGAAAAATACAAGTTAGGACGCCGGCTTTATGGTGAAAAGCGCGTTTTGCTTCCCACATCGTAAAAAGCAATGAGTCAAACATCAGGAAAACACAGACGTGAGTAACGTCAAAAGTTATCACTTTGTCGAACAACACCTACTTCTCGCCATCTGAATATGGTAAAAAGCGCGCGCAACGCAAGCGGTGATCAAGACGAATTGATATTCCTCTTCGTAAACAGCAGATTTTGGCGTCGTTACGGTGTGGGCAGTTCGCACGCTCTGATGACACGGCAGAGCGGCAATTGTGGCCGTTGCCATTCGACTTAACGAAAATGACTGGAAGAAAGAACAATGTCCGCAGACTTATCTTTGTACCGTAATATCGGTATTTTCGCCCACGTAGACGCGGGGAAAACCACGACGACGGAGCGAATCTTGAAGCTCACTGGAAAGATCCACAAGACCGGTGAAGTGCACGATGGCGCCGCCACCACCGATTTCATGGAGCAAGAGCAGGAGCGTGGTATCACCATTCAGTCTGCGGCTACTACCTGCTTCTGGAAAGACCACCGAATGAACATCATTGATACGCCCGGACACGTGGATTTCACGGTTGAGGTATATCGCTCGTTGAAAGTCCTTGATGGCGGCGTGGGTGTTTTCTGCGGTTCGGGCGGCGTGGAGCCACAGTCAGAGACCAACTGGCGCTACGCCAACGAGTCTGAGGTCGCCCGCCTCATTTTTGTCAACAAACTCGATCGTTTGGGCGCTGATTTTTACCGCGTGGTCGATCAGGTGCGAAACGTTCTTGCTGCAAATCCATTGGTAATGACACTGCCGATCGGTCGTGAAGATGACTTTGTGGGTGTCGTCGACGTACTGACCAAGAAAGCCTATATCTGGGACGATTCTGGGTTGCCAGAAAATTACGAAGTCGTCGATGTGCCAGCAGACATGGTGGACGATGTTGAGACCTATCACGAGCAGCTAATCGAAGCGGCTGTTGAGATGGATGACGATCTTATGATGTCTTACATGGAAGGTGAGATGCCTTCTATCGAGGATATTAAGCGGTGTATTCGCGACGGTACGCGGACAATGCACTTTTTCCCTACATACTGCGGAAGTGCGTTCAAGAATAAAGGCATTCAGCTGGTTCTCGACGCCGTCGTTGATTACCTGCCGAGCCCCACTGAGGTCGATCCGCAGCCGCTAACTGACGAAGAAGGTGAGCCCACAGGTGAGGTTGCCGTGGTCGATGTTAATGAGCCGCTTCGCGCACTTGCCTTCAAGATCATGGATGACCGCTTTGGTGCACTGACATTTGTTCGCGTCTACTCCGGCACAATGAAAAAAGGCGACACCATCCTCAATTCAGCAACCGGCAAAACCGAGCGTATTGGACGAATGGTTGAGATGCATGCTGATGATCGAACAGAAATCGATACGGCGCGAGCTGGAGATATCTTCGCTTGTATCGGCATGAAAAATGTTCAAACGGGCCACACGCTGTGCTCAGTTGATAAGCCATGTACCTTGGAAGCAATGGTGTTCCCCGATCCCGTTATATCAATTGCCGTCGCACCAAAAGACAAGGGTGGCTCTGAGAAGATGGGCATCGCTATCGGTAAAATGATTGCTGAGGATCCGTCTTTCCGGGTTGAGACCGACGAAGATTCGGGCGAAACCATCCTCAAGGGAATGGGCGAGCTTCACCTTGATATTAAGATCGATATTCTACGTCGTACTTACGGTGTTGATTTGGAGGTTGGTCAGCCTCAGGTGGCTTATCGTGAGACGATTACGCAGGCACTTGAAGATAGCTACACCCACAAGAAGCAGTCCGGTGGTTCAGGCCAGTTTGGTAAGATTGACTATCGAATTACTCCTGGACAGCCCGGAGACGGCTTTACCTTCAAATCATCTGTTGTCGGCGGTAACGTACCAAAAGAGTTCTTCCCGGCGATCGAAAAGGGCTTTGCGGTCATGATGCAAGAGGGACCACTTGCGGGCTTCCCAGTACTCGATGTTGCTGTCGAACTTTACGATGGCGGCTTCCACGCGGTTGACTCATCTGCCATCGCGTTCGAGCTGGCAGCAAAAGGCGCATTCCGTCAGAGTATGCCGAAGGCATCTCCTCAGCTAATCGAGCCCGTAATGAAGGTTGATGTATTTACGCCTGATGATCATGTCGGTGACGTCATTGGTGACCTGAACCGTCGACGCGGTATGATCAAGGATCAAGAAGCCGGTACGACAGGAGTGCGCGTCAAGGCAGATGTTCCTCTCGCTGAGATGTTTGGATACATCGGGTCATTGCGCACAATGACGTCGGGTCGTGGTCAGTTCTCGATGGAGTTTTCGCACTATCTTCCCTGTCCCTCCAGTGTCGCTGCAACCGTCATTGAAGAGGCAAAAGAGCGAAAAGCCGCCAAGTCTAAATAAGCGATTTTGTTAGATAACAGCCCCGCCTAGTAGCGGGGTTTTTTTTGCCTGGTACTTTACATCTGTCGGGTAGACCGAGAGAGTAGGGGCCGAACGCAATAATAAGTCAGTTGGAGATTCACTATGTTTTCAAAGTACGGGCCAATGGTGGTTGGTATCCCACTGTTAGCACTTGGGTTTTTGTGGGTGGTTAGTCCCATCAATGCGGCAGGCAGCTTGAGCAGTGAGCTGCTAACAGGGCCCGCACTAACGACGCAAATTGGCGATAGCGCCGCCTTCTTTCTCGGCAGCGGATTTTTATTGTTCGTGGGTGGGCTCAAGCGCGACGCCACTATGATTTTGATAGGTGGATCGCTTGTTGGGATCGTTGCACCAATAAGAATAATTGCTGCAGTGGCGCACGGAGGAGACATGACTTTGGAGCCGATTGTGGTAGAGATAATCACCTTCTTGGTCGCGATTATGGCAGCGCGTCAGATCGAGGGCGCGTCGCGAGATACGGCCCATGGTTAAATTGTTGGCGGGTGTACTGCTGTGGTCATTGGCACACTTATTCAAACGGCTTGCACCCACGTTCAGGCAAGGTATGGGCGATACTGGCAAACTCGTTGTGACGCTTGCGCTTTTTGGCAGTCTTGTTCTCATGGTCTCGGGTTACCAAGACGCCTCGGGGCCAGTTTGGTGGGTGCGTCAGCCGTCATCGCTATTAATCAGCAACGTTCTCATGCTGCTGGCCGTTTACTTGATGGTTGTATCCGCACTGAAAACAAGTGCAACCAGGGTAATACGTCACCCTCAATTGTCTGCGGTAAAGGCGTGGAGCCTTGGCCATCTTCTGGTTAATGGCGACTTACCATCGCTTGTCTTATTCGGTGGACTCCTGATGTGGGCGCTTCTCAGTGTCCTTATTATTAATCGTCAGGATGGTGAGACCAAACTGGCTGCCACTAATCCATCGTGGTTGCGAGAGGTCATAGCTATCCTTGCGACCTTTGGTGCTTACATCCTGATTGGTCTTGTTCATGGATATCTCGGTTACCCGGTATTCAACTGACCATGCAATACATGCTCGGAACTGCCGATATTGCGCAATCGCTAGACAAGCTCGCTGAGGAGCACGAGCGCATTGCGTTGGCTATTGCGGCGGTAGGCTATCCACAAGAGCGACGCCGAGAACACTCCTTTGCTACGTTGGCTCGAATTGTTGTAGGGCAGCAGGTTAGTGTCGCCGCCGCGACCTCTATCAGTAGGCGGTTATTGGAGCAGCTCGGAGGGGACTTGAGTGCCCAAGCCGTATTGTCTTGCAATGAAGACACGCTGCGAAGTGCCGGGCTCTCTCGGCAAAAGGTGACGTATCTTCTGTCATTGGCGGCTGCCGAGATGTCAGGCCAGCTGTCTCTCGAGTCACTACCGAACTTGTCAGACGATGCGGTTCTTGACGTTATAACGGCTATAAAAGGCTTTGGGGACTGGTCCGCGCAGATGTATTTGATGTTCTCCTTAGGTCGACCCAATATTTGGCCTATAGGCGATTTGGCGGTGCGAGAGGGTTTCAAGCGGATTCACGGACTTCAAGACCGACCTACTGCTGCCCAGCTCAGGTCGCTGGGTGACCCTTATCGGCCCCATCGAAGTGCCCTTGCCATGTTGTGTTGGCAATATTGCAATGCAGAACCGCTATGACGATATTCTCTGAGTCCGATAGTCGATTTATGGCATTGGCAGTCGAGGAGGCAGGGCGGGCAGCATCGCTGGGCGAAGTCCCGGTGGGAGCCGTTGTGGTTCGAGATGGACAGGTACTCGCATTGGAGTGCAATCGCCAAATTACGCTCAATGATCCGTCTGCCCACGCAGAGATGTTGGCATTGAGAAAGGCTGCGCAGATGCTGGGAAACTATCGACTCCCGGAGTGCGAATTATTTGTCACGTTAGAGCCCTGCACTATGTGCTGTGGTGCACTGATCCATGCGCGCGTGAAGCGATTAGTGTTTGCGACGACTGAGCCGAAGGCCGGCGCTGTCATAAGTACCATTCGCGCCTTGGATAATCCGTCGTTAAATCACAGTGTTCTGTGGCAGCAGGGCCTCATGGCCAGCGACAGTGCGCAACTCTTGCGTGAGTTTTTTAAGACAAGGCGAGCCTCAAAGACTGAGCGGCGTCCATCGCAATAAAGCATTCGCTGTCGATGTTAACGCTGTCAGATCTATTGGCGGCGCAACACCGTTATTGGGAATGTCTTGCAATTGCAGCGTTGCAAAGTAGTGGCGAATATTATCGACGTAGGTAACCGCCTCCTCGCCACGAGCGAACCCATGTCGGAGCTGTGGGTAAATAGCCGGATCTTGCAGGGCGGGTAAATGCTGTCGAACATCTTGCCAAAGATGCGGGTCACCGCCGTTGCCCTCAGTGAGCCGCCGCGCCTCCTCAAGGTGGGCCATTCCGACATTATAGGCGGCTAATGCCATCCATGTACGATCGGGATCATCGATGTCATTGGGAAGTCGCCGAAGCAGACTCCGTAAAAACCGTGCGCCACCATGCAGGCTTTGCTCAGCGTCAAGACGATCTGTCACGCCCATCTCCGTTGCGGTCGGACGCGTCAGCATCATCATGCCACGCACGCCCGTAGGCGACTTGGCTGCGGGGTTCCAGTGCGATTCCTGATAACTGATAGCTGCTAAGAGGCGCCAATCGAGTCGAAACTCATGTGCGACTTTTTCGATTAACGGTTGCCACTTGGGTAACTTCGTCCTCACAGCACGTTGGAAGGTAAACGATTCTATGCGAGAGGCATAAGCGACATTACCAAAATACGCTTGCTCCGCTCTCTTTAACGTACCGTCGCTCTTTGCAGCGCTCAGAAAGTCATTGGCCTTTTCTCGCCACTCGCCAGCTCGGGGATCGCTGCCGAGATACCAAACAGTGTTGAGTGTCGTTTGAAGCTCAAAGGCCTTGGCAACTCGTGGGTATAGGCGTTGCTGCATTGAAAACTCGCCTGAGTCCAGCAGTGCGACGTCTGCCTCGCCACGATTAATTGCGCTCAAAACGGCGCTTGATTCGGCGGTTTCCAACACACGCCAGCGTACCGCTGGATTCAACTCTCTCAGTAGATTTAGTCTGATGGCGTGCTGACTGCCCTGCATAATCACGATATCAAGATCGGTCAGATCCTCTATCGAGCGCGGCTTGTATTGCCCCGCTTTATAAACAACGACTGGTTGCTGATCCAGGTATGATTGGGTGGACTCAAACAGTTGATCTCGCTCAGTGGATTGCGTCAAACCGGCTGCAGCGACATGAGCCTCGCCGCGCTGAAGGGTCTCAAACACTTCTTCCAGCGTGAACGCAACTTTGACTCGAAGGCTCATATCCTCGGCTTTAGCAAAGGCGCGAACGAGTTCGTAATCGAAACCAGCTGGCTCGTCTGCTCCTAAGTAATAGGTTGTCGGACCATTACGCGTCACCACAACCAGCTCATTACCCGGCTCGAGGTTGTCCAATACTGACAAGTCGCCGCAGCTTGATAGGCTCACGAGCCCTAGAATAAAAAGTCGCCTCATGCGTCGAGTGTAGCTCAGATATTTGCTGTGAACATTCACCCAACGACGTTGGCGCTGTATGATACTCGCTTCATCGATTAGGACCTGCACATGCTTCTTTTGCCCGGATCCGATGCGCTATCAGCGCCTCGTTTTGACAGGTTATCTGCGCAGATAGCCAATCTCGATGCCTCATTGATGCTTAAGCGCGCTTTTTATGTCTACGCGATAGATGCGGCGGGTGAGGTAGATAGCGCCGCATTGGCGGCGCTGTTACAGCCAGGGACCAGTGCTAAGCCATCAGGCGGCGAACTTGATGAGCAGGAGATTGTTATTGTTGCGCCGCGGTTTGGCACCATTTCTCCTTGGTCGAGTAAAGCAACCGACATAGCACTGAACTGCGATCTCGGCGCCGTTAAGCGCATCGAACGCGCTGTGGTCTATGTTGTGTCGGGGCTGTCAGCATCCGAGTACGGGTCTGATGTGGCGGCATTCCTTCACGATAGGATGGTGGAGACGGTATTGGGGTCCCTCGATCAGCTAGAGGGCCTGTTCACTGATATTCATCCGCGACCACTCGCGACCATACCTGTCATAGCCGAGGGACGTAGCGCCCTTGAGATGGCCAATGACTCTTTAGGGCTAGCACTTGCGGCAGATGAAATCGACTACCTCGCAGATGCCTTCAACGCCTTGAATCGCGATCCATCGGACACTGAGTTGATGATGTTTGCTCAGGCAAACTCAGAGCACTGCAGGCATAAAATCTTCAATGCGTCTTGGACAATTGATGATGTAGATCAAACGTGGTCACTGTTCGGCATGATCAAAAATACCTATCAACAAGGTGGTGACAACGTACTCTCCGCCTACGCGGATAATGCCGCGGTGATGGCGGGTCACACAGCAGGGCGGTTTTACCCAAGCCCCGAATCGCAGGTGTGGAACTATAACAATGAGTCCATTGCGCTGCTGATGAAAGTGGAAACACATAATCACCCGACAGCAATCGCGCCCTTTGCAGGCGCTGGTACAGGTTCAGGAGGAGAGATTAGAGACGAGGGTGCGGTTGGGCGAGGCTCAAGGCCCAAGGTGGGGCTGTGCGGTTTTACAGTCTCACACTTGAACCTACCTGATCATCCAAGGCCTTGGGAGCTGGGTTACGGGAAGCCCAGCCGCATTGTGACACCCTTGCAAATAATGACCGATGGACCGCTTGGGGCTGCGGCGTTTAATAACGAGTTTGGTCGCCCTAACTTGGCGGGATACTTTAGAACGTTTGAAGTGGCGACAAGCGACGGTGTTCGCGGTTACCACAAGCCCATCATGGTTGCGGGTGGTTACGGCAATATCAAAGTCGAGCATGTCGAGAAGCCGCCCTTCGAGGCGGGTGCAAAGTTGGTGGTTCTGGGTGGTCCGGCGATGTTGATTGGGCTTGGTGGCGGTGCAGCTTCCTCGATGACGAGTGGGTCGAGTACTGAGGACTTGGACTTCGCATCGGTTCAGCGCCAAAACCCGGAGATCCAGAGGCGTTGTCAGGAAGTGATTGACCGGTGCTGGGAGCGTGGTGAGCAAAATCCGATAGCCTTTATCCACGATGTCGGTGCGGGCGGCCTGAGCAATGCCTTCCCAGAATTAGTAAAAGACGGTGGCTGTGGTGGTGATTTTGAACTCCGTAAAATCCCCAGTGATGAGCCGGGTATGAGTCCCTTGGAGATCTGGTGTAACGAATCGCAGGAGCGATACGTTTTGGCGATCAATCCTGAGGATCTGAGTGAATTTGAGGCTATTTGCGTCCGCGAGCGATGCCCTTTTTCGGTGGTAGGCGAGGCTACTAGTGAGCAGCATCTCCGCTTGGGCGATACGCTACTTGAGAGTAACCCTGTGGATTTGCCGCTATCACTCTTATTTGGTAAGCCGCCTAAAATGCACAGAACAAGCTACCGCGCCTTGCCACCTACCGATGATTTTACGGGCGAGGTCCCGATTTCTGAGGCGCTAGAGCGGGTACTGACATTCCCCGCCGTTGGCAGCAAAAGCTTTTTGATTACCATCGGTGACCGTTCAGTCACGGGTATGGTGGCGCGCGATCAGATGGTAGGTCCCTGGCAGGTTCCCGTGTCTGATGTTGCGGTGACCACTGCGGCCCTAGACACTCATCTCGGTGAGGCGATGAGTATGGGCGAGCGAACACCCGTGGCGACACTGGACGGACCTGCTTCGGGGCGTTTAGCAGTGGCCGAGGCTATTACTAATTTACTGGCTGCGCCTGTTCAGACACTTGAGGATATCAATCTATCGGCAAACTGGATGTGCGCTGCCGGCCACCTTGGGGACGATGCCGTTCTCTATGACACGGTTAAAGCGGTCGGTCTTGAGTTTTGCCCTGCCCTCGGGATAACCATTCCTGTGGGTAAGGACTCGATGTCAATGCGAACGCAGTGGGATGACGACGCGGAGACTAAAAGCGTGACGGCGCCAGTCTCGTTAATCATTACGGCTTTCGCACCGGTCGCTGATGCACGCGAGACACTCACACCTGAGTTAAAGCGTGACGAAGCGACGAGCTTGCTTCTCATCGATCTGGGACAGGGTAAAAACCGGTTAGGTGGATCCGTATTAGCCCAGACCTACGGTAAATTGGGGTCGAGCGTCCCCGATGTTGCAGCCGACGATGTGAAAGCGCTCTTCAACGGAGTCAAGGCGTTGAAGGCCGCAGGCACGATTTTGGCCTATCACGACAGATCAGATGGCGGCGTGCTCGTCACGCTGCTCGAGATGGCCTTTGCCGCTCGCTGCGGGCTCAACGTGGAAATTAAGTGTCAGCCCGAGCAGGCGCCTGCTGTGCTCTTCAGTGAGGAGGTAGGTGTTGTCATTCAGGTGGCAGATCACCAGTTGTCGGTGGTCAGTAAGATATTGGGCGAGCACGGTTTAGATACCATGACAACGACGATAGCCAAGCCCAGACTAGACGAACGTATCGTTGTCAATACCGAGTCGTTTGAGGTTATAGACAGTCGGCGGGGCGTTCTTCAGCAGTTGTGGTCGCAAAACTCCCATGCGATCCAACGCGAGCGGGATAATGCAGACTGCGCCGATCAGGAGTTTGCACTCATTTGTCAGCCTGATCCGGGTTTGTCTGCCAGCCTTAGCTTCGATATTTCAGATGATGTTGCCGCCCCCATGATTGCCACGGGAGTGCGTCCTACAATTGCGATATTGCGCGAGCAAGGTGTCAACGGTCAGGCGGAAATGGCCGCGGCATTTCATCGAGCGGGATTTGATGCTGTCGATGTCCACATGTCGGATTTGAAATCAGGACGGCGCCACTTGTCAGACTTCAAAGGACTCGCCGCCTGCGGGGGCTTTTCATACGGAGATGTCCTGGGTGCTGGTGAGGGCTGGGCGAAGGGCGTGTTGTTTGATGCTGCAATGAGCGATCAATTTCAGGCGTTTTTTGAGCGCCAGGATAGCTTTGCGCTAGGTGTCTGTAACGGCTGTCAAATGCTGTCCGCACTCGCGCCGCTTATTCCCGGCAGTGATCACTGGCCCCGCTTTGCGCGCAATCATTCCGAGCAATATGAGGCGAGACTGGTTCGGGTGAAGGTGGAGCAATCCCCCTCTATTTTATTTGAGGGCATGGTTGGTTCTGAACTGCCTATTGTTGTGGCGCATGGCGAGGGGCGAGCACAATTTGGTGGCGCGGAATCGTTCGACCAGCTCGAATCGTCAAAGCGTGTGGCGCTTCGCTACGTCGATAATTTAGGTCAAACCGCATCGCTATTTCCGGCGAACCCCAATGGTTCGCCTAATGGCATTACGGGTCTTTGCAACTCAGATGGGCGAATCACTATTATGATGCCGCATCCTGAGCGGGTGTTTAGACGGGTTCAGTTATCCTGGGCGCCAGACGATTGGCCGGAGGACTCGCCTTGGATGCGACTCTTTCGAAACGCGCGTGTCTGGGTGGACTAGCGGCCTATGCCGATAGCCTTGACGGAGCCTACAAGCTACACTTCGCGCCTTTCTTAACTAATGCTTAGATAATGCCTTGCCGCATTTGCCCTACGGAGCTGGAATGCTAAACCGCTACCCAATATGGAAGAACCTGTTCATAGCGTTGATTGTTGCTATGGGGTTTTACTATGCATCCCCTAACCTATACGCACCGGATCCCGCGCTGCAGTTTGGCGGAACCAGCAGTGCGCAAGGGGTCGATGAGGCGACGATGGCTCGCGTTAGTCGTGCGCTTTCAGCATCGGGTGTTGGGCATTTCGGACAGGAAATCCAGGATTCAGGAAAGACCGGTTTGGTTCGGTTGGACAGCCGGGATCAGCAGCTCAAGGCCCAATCTATTTTGCAGCGAGAGCTGGGTGATGGGTACGTTGTCGCACTGAACTTAGCGCCCACCACACCGGATTGGTTGCTCAATGGTGGGGCACAACCGATGAAGTTGGGGCTTGATTTGAGTGGAGGCGTTCATTTTAAGCTCGAGGTCGACGTCGACGCGGCAACTGTTCGCAAGCTTGAGCAATATGAAAGTGGCATCAAGCGGCGGCTTCGTGAAAAGCGTATCCGGGGGCGCGTGGCGCTTGAGGGTCGTCGGATCGGCATGACGTTCCGGTCTGAGGAAGACCGAGAAGTAGCGCGGTCAGAAGTCAGGGATCTTTATCCAGAGTTGCTTCTCGATCGAGTCGATGCTGAGACCGTTCAATTATTTGCTGAGGTAACTGATGCGACGATCGCAGAAGGGGTCGAATATGCGGTAGCACAAAACCTCACGACCTTGAGAAATCGGGTTAATGAACTCGGTGTATCGGAGCCGTTGGTGCAGCGCCAGGGAAAGAATCGAATCGTTGTTGAGTTGCCTGGGATCCAAGATACGGCGGAGGCAAAGCGTATCTTAGGCAAGGTGGCCAACCTTGAGTTTCGTCTCGTTGCCGAGACCAACGCGCCCATCTCGGAGCGCCAGCGATTCGACTATCGAGGCGAAGCCCGGCAGGGTATGACTGAATGGCTTGAGCGAGAAATCATCATTACGGGCGAGCGCGTATCGAATGCAGCGGCCAGTTTCGATCAGAATGGTCAGCCTAACGTTCAAATAACACTCGATGGCGAAGGCGGTATGCTGATGTCGCGCGCGACGCGCGCCAACGTGAAGCGCCGCATGGGCGTCCTGTTTATCGAGCGCAAATTCCGCACCAGCTACGATACCGACGAGAACGGTGAGACCGTTATTAATCGTCAGCCCTATGACGAGAAAAAGGTGTTGACCGCCCCTGTGATTCAATCTGCTTTGGGGGCTCAGTTTCAAATTACGGGCTTAGACAGTCCGGCTGAGGCTTCAGAGCTTGCTTTGATGCTCAGAGCCGGTGCGCTAGCGGCACCGATCAGTTTTGTCGAGGAGCGGACCGTCGGACCATCTTTGGGCGCAGAGAATATTGAGTTGGGGGTCAAATCACTGCAGCTGGGTTTAACGCTGGTTGTTCTCTTCATGATGCTTTATTACCGCGTCTTTGGTGTCATCGCGGTAGTAGCACTTACCGCCAACTTAGTCTTGCTCGTCGCGGTCATGTCGCTTCTGAGCGCGACATTAACGCTGCCGGGCATTGCTGGCATCGTGTTAACTGTCGGTATGGCAGTAGATGCAAACGTCCTCATTTTTGCGCGGATTAGAGAGGAAATTGCCGCTGGATCATCAAATCAGCTGGCTATACACAGTGGATTTCAGCGAGCTGTTACCACGATTTTAGATGCGAATATTACGACGCTGATTGTGGCTGTAATTCTGTACGCAGTCGGAACGGGGCCAATAAAGGGGTTTGCCGTTACGCTCTCGGTGGGGATCATCACATCAATGTTTACTGCGATCCTGGGCACGCGCGCCTTGGTCAATCTGGCTTATGGCGGGCGTCGCGTGGAGCGACTCAGCATTGGCCGCGTTAAAATGAAACCTGCGGTAACCACTGCGCCAACCAATGCGGAGAGCACAGTATGAAGCCGATAGCGTTCATGCGCGGTCGATTTATCGCCGCTACTATCTCAGGTTTATTGCTGACGGGGACACTGGTGTCACTAGGCCTACAGCAGTTGAATTGGGGCCTCGATTTTACAGGTGGCACGCTTATTGAGTTGAACTACGAACGCAGTGCTGACCTCGGGGCGATCCGCGATGAGCTCGCGACCGAGGGCTACGACGGTGCGCTAGTGGTGAGTTTTGGTAGCGATAGAGATGTTTTGGTCAGGCTTCCTATCAGTTACTCAGATGCGGAGGGTACTCGTATGGTCGATGTGTTGCGAGCATCGACATCGCAAGAGGTGACCTTGCAGCGAATGGAATTTGTCGGCCCGCAGGTAGGAGATGAGCTGCGAGAGCAGGGCGGTCTGGCTATGCTGTTAGCGCTGGGACTTGTCCTGATCTACGTGGGATTTCGCTTTCAATTAAAGTTTGCAATGGGTGCGGTTATCGCTCTTGCTCACGACGTGCTCATTATTCTCGGGTTCTTTTCAATCACGCGATTGGAGTTCGATCTCTCCGTTCTAGCAGCCATCCTGGCCGTGATTGGCTACTCGCTTAACGATACTATCGTCGTATCGGATCGTATTCGTGAGAATCTGCGTAAAATCCGCAAGATGAGCCCGTTGGGCGTTATTGATGTATCGCTAAATGAGACCCTTGGTCGGACATTGGTGACATCACTGACCACGATGCTGGTCTTGACCTCTCTGGCCATTCTCGGCGGCGACATGATCTTTGGATTTGCCGTTGCTCTGCTTGTAGGCGTGTCGGTCGGTACCTACTCATCCATTTATGTTGCCTCAACGTCACTGCTGGCGCTCGGAGTGACTAAAGAGGATGTGGCAATTCCTGTTAAGGAAGGTGAGGACCAGGATGCGATAGCACCCTGATTAGGAGTATCAGCGAATAGCGGCGGCGATGTGTTTGAGTAGCTTAGGGTTACCACACATCACATCGCCACCATTTAGTACGTCATCACTGCCTTTGAAATCCGTGATTAAACCGCCTGACTCTCGGATGAGCAGTGCGCCGGCAGCGACATCCCAAGGCTTTAAGTCCGCTTCCCAGAAGCCGTCCAAGCGGCCTGCAGCGACGTAGGCGAGGTCTAGCGCGGCAGCGCCAGCACGGCGGACGCCCATGGAGTTGCCCGCTATTTCGCCGAGCCCCTTGAGGTACCAAGCCATACGATCCTCGCTGTGGCCAAGAAAGGGTGTGCCAGTGCCTATAAGGCACTCCTTGAAGTCAACGCGATCCGATACCCGGAGTCGACGACCGTTAAGCTGTGCGCCTCTCCCGCGAGAGGCGGTAAATTCCTCTTGCCTGACGGGGTCCAAAACAACCGCGTGCTCGACTTTGCCGGCTTTTGTGCAAGCAATACTGATGCAGTAGTGAGGAATGCCTCGCATGAAGTTACTGGTGCCATCGAGTGGATCGATAATCCAGACATACTCTGCATCCTCCGGACCTGTTCGTCCGCTCTCCTCGCATAGGAAGGCATGATCAGGGTAGGTTTTTTGCAAGTTGAAGATGAGCTCTCGCTCTGAGGCTAAATCCACTTCGGTAACGAAATCCGCTTTTCCCTTGGCTTCAAATCGGAGCCGGGTGAGGTCGTCAGAGGCACGAGCGATCAGATTGCCTGCTTTTCGTGCTGCGCGAAGCGCGATGTTAACCATTGGTTCCATGATGCTATCCGGGTAATCGGGGGGAGCGCGATGATAACAAGAAGCGCGTCTCTGCGTTAGGGTTTGGTACACTCGCGCTCGACTTCTGTGAGCTGATTATGAACGCATCCAATATTCAAATTGTACTGGTTAATCCATCGCACCCTGGAAATATTGGGGCTGTCGCAAGAGCAATGAAGAATATGGGGCTTCGACAACTAGTGTTAGTGGCTCCTCGGCAATTTCCCGATCCTGAAGCGGAGTGGCGCGCCGCAAGCGCCGTAGACATTATTCATGAGGCTCGCGTGGTGGGCACATTGGATGAAGCTATCGCTGGCAGTCAATTTGTCGTGGGCACCAGTGCGCGGGATCGGCGTATTCCCTGGCCTGTACAAGACGCACGATTAACAGCGAAGCGCATCGTTGAGCGATCTGTAGCTGACAAGGTGTCCGTCCTATTTGGGCGTGAGGACAGCGGCTTAAATAATGAAGAACTTCGTCGTTGCAATCTACATTGTCACATTCCAACGCATCCTGATTATGAGTCACTGAATTTATCGATGGCGGTTCAGATTGTGTGTTACGAGATTCGCATGACAGAGCTGGAGGGATCTCTACCAACGGCAGAGGATGCGCACTGGGAAAACGCGTTTGCGACCTCTCAGGACATGGAGTATTTTTATGAGCACCTCGAAGATACGTTAATAGACCTAGAGTTTTTAAATCCTAACGCGCCTCGGCAACTCATGACCCGGATGCGGCGTTTATACAGTCGTGTTCGCTTGGATGACATGGAAGTGCAGATTTTGCGGGGTATTTTGAAAGAAACCCGGCGCTTAGTGCGCGAAAACAACAATAAATAGCCTCCCTCTGTGGCTAAACGCCTAATTCTTGACTAAACTAGTCGGGTATTAGAAAACGAACTACATCACGCGCATGAAATTGACGACTCGGGGCCGCTACGCGGTGACAGCAATGTTGGATTTGGCTATTCACGGAAGTGATGAGCCCATCACGCTTGCGGACATTTCGACGCGGCAGGAAATATCCCTGTCTTATTTGGAGCAGTTGTTTTCAAAGCTTCGGCGCGAGGAGTTGGTGCGAAGTGTTCGGGGTCCGGGCGGCGGCTATCAGCTAGCTCGAGCCTTCGATCGAATATTCGTGGCACAGATCATAGATGCCGTTGACGAATCTATTGATGCAACGAACTGTCAGGGCCGTGGTGATTGTAATCACGGGGAAGTGTGTCTCACACACCACCTTTGGCAGGATTTGTCGGATCAGATTCACGGCTTCTTGAGCGGTATTAGCTTGGAAGATCTGGTAAGCCGCAGTGGGCGCCAGGGTGGCGGATATATGGCGGGGCTTGTTGAGTCTCAGCCACTTACTTTGAGAGATATGTAGACCAGAACGGTCTGGGGGAAAATGTATGGGTAAGGCTGAAACGATTAATGTCCCGATCTACCTCGATTATTTATCGACCACGCCCGTCGATCCGAGGGTTGTCGAGGCAATGACTCAGTGTTTATCGATGGATGGGGTTTTCGGTAATCCGGCATCTCGATCGCATCAGTACGGCTGGAAGGCAGAGGAGGCCATTGAGAATGCGCGCTGCCAAGTGGCCGAACTGCTTAATGCAGACCCTCGAGAGATTGTGTGGACATCGGGCGCGACCGAGTCAGACAACCTCGCCATCAAAGGCGCGGCGCACTTTTACCAGCGTAAGGGCAAGCACATCATTACCTCTAAGATAGAGCATAAGGCTGTGCTGGATACCTGTCGGCAGTTAGAGCGTGAGGGTTTCGAGGTGACGTATCTCGAGCCCAATACCGATGGTTTGACTACGCCACAAATGATCGCGGATGTGATTCGCGACGACACAACTGTGGTTAGCGTGATGCACGCAAATAACGAGATAGGCGTCGTCAATGATGTGGCGGGCATCGGCGAGGTTTGTCGAGAGCGAGGCGTCATCTACCATGTTGACGCAGCACAAAGCACTGGCAAGATGCCTCTGGATATGGAGGCGATGAAAATCGACCTGTTGTCGATCTCAGCGCACAAAATGTACGGCCCAAAGGGCATCGGCGTGCTATACGTCCGTCGAAAGCCACGAGTGCGTCTCGAAGCTCAAATGCACGGTGGTGGCCATGAACGCGGGATGCGCTCAGGAACGCTAGCGACTCATCAAATTGTGGGTTTGGGTGAGGCGGCACGCATTGCTAAAGAAGAAATGCAGGCTGAGGGCGAGCGTTTAAAAGGGCTGCGTCAGCGGTTTTGGAATGCCATTAACGACATACCCGAGGTGCACATCAATGGCTCTAGAGACCATCGTTTACCGGGTGCATTAAACGTCAGCTTTGCCTTTGTAGAGGGTGAGTCGTTGCTGATGTCCTTGAAAGGCCTTGCAATTTCTAGCGGGTCCGCCTGTACCTCGGCGAGTCTTGAGCCCTCATATGTGTTGAGAGCACTGGGACTAAACGACGAACTTGCACACAGCTCATTGCGATTTAGTTTTGGGCGTTTTACCACCGAAGACGACGTTGATACGGCGGCGCGAAGCGTGCGCCATGCCGTTGATAAGTTGCGGGAACTATCGCCACTATGGGATATGTATCAAGACGGTATTGACCTCAGTACAATTGAATGGGCAGCGCATTAATCGGCGCGTAGCGCCCCAAGGAATGAATTATGGCTTACAGCGATAAAGTAATTGATCACTACGAGAACCCCCGCAATGTCGGCAAGCTGGATGCAGACAGTGACAACGTCGGAACGGGCATGGTTGGTGCGCCAGCGTGCGGCGATGTCATGCGACTTCAGATACAGGTCAATGAGGACGGTGTCATAGAAGACGCAAAGTTTAAGACCTATGGCTGTGGTTCAGCCATTGCGTCAAGTTCACTGCTTACGGAGTGGGTAAAAGGTAAAAAGCTCGATGAGGCTGCTGCTATAAAGAATACAGAGATAGCGCAAGAACTCGCCTTGCCACCCGTGAAAATTCACTGCTCGGTACTGGCAGAGGACGCGATAAAAGCAGCGGTCAAAAATTTCCGTGAGAAGCGGGGCGACTAATGTCTATTAGCGTTACATCCGCTGCCGCCGACCACGTAAGCAAGCAGCTGCGAGCACGGGGTAGTGGCGAGGGCATCCGGATTGGTGTCAAAACGTCAGGCTGCTCCGGCTTGGCGTACGTCCTAGAGTTCGTTGATGTGAAAGACCCGGACGATACCGTGATCGAGGCTGAGGGTGTCTGTGTATTTGTCGACCCTAAGAGTCTGGTTTATTTGGATGGAACGGTTGTTGACTATACGCGCGAAGGGCTTAATGAAGGGCTGGAGTTCAAAAATCCGAACGTGGCCGGTGAGTGCGGCTGTGGTGAGAGCTTCACGGTCTGAGTCAGAGTGGCTAACTGAAGCTGGTGGGGTCGCGTGACCAATTACTTTCAAGTATTTGATTTGGCTCCGCGTGTTGCGATTGATGTGGCTGATTTGCAGGCGCGCTACGAGCAAATAATAATCCTATGTCATCCAGATAAATACGCTGGCGCTCCCGCTTTTGAACAGCGTGCCGCAGCCAAGCGAGCAGCAGACGTGAATCAAGCATATGAGGTGCTGGCTCATACTGTAGCGCGAGCTGGTCACTTATTAGCGCTTCGGGGTGTGGATATTCAGTCGCTTGAGCGACAGCCAGCGTCGCCAGATTTCTTATTTGAACAAATGACACTGCGTGAAGAAGTGCAGATGTTAAACACGCTCACCGATGCCGAGGCAGTGGCATTGAGCGAGCGTATTACGACAGCCTACGATGACGCAAAAAATAAATTTGCCTACTACTTCGACGCGGACGATCTTGCTGCTGCCTCAAGTGCATGGGTAGAACTGCACTACCAACATAAACTGACGGATGAGCTATCTAGGGCTAAGAGACAGGTGAGTTAGAACCCGTGTTACTTCAAATTTCAGAGCCTAACGGCCCCAACGAGAACTCTCGAGCGCGCAAGCTCGGGCTCGGCATCGACTTGGGTACGACTAATAGTTTAGTTGCTATAAAAATGTCCGACGTGGCTCATGTACTGACTGACAAGGAAGGACAGGCGTTACTGCCATCAGTTGTTAACTTTGGCGCTGAGGTGACTGTCGGACACGCAGCACTTGAGTTGGCGGTAGTGGATCCCGAGAACACCATCGTGTCAGCAAAGCGCCTGATGGGGCGCTCGCGCGATGACCTTAACAAAAATCAGCAACGTGGTCTTATCGACGCTGACCGACTTGCATTTGCCACCCGGCAGGGTCACAAGACTCCCGTGGAGGTATCGAGTGAGATTCTAAACGTACTTGCTGTTCGTGCGAGAACTCTGCTTGAGGCTGAAGAGGATGGCGTGGTGCTAACGGTCCCCGCCTATTTTGACGATCGTCAGCGTCAAGCAACCAGGCAGGCCGCCGAGCTTGCGGGATTGAATGTTCTTCGTCTACTCAATGAGCCAACGGCCGCAGCCGTCGCTTATGGACTTGACGAACATATCGAAGAATCTGACGTGATTGCCGTCTATGACCTGGGCGGTGGCACTTTCGACATTTCTATTTTGCGTATGGAGCGTGGGTTGCTCAGAGTTCTGGCAACGGGCGGTGATAGCGCGCTAGGTGGCGATGATTTCGATGAGATGCTGGTCGATTGGATGTGCGAACGTTGGGGGCTCAGTGTACTCACTTCGGTGCAGCGCCGCCGCCTTACATCGCTGGCCCGTAGTGTTAAAGAGCGACTGAGCGAGACTGATGGCGTTGCCATACCGGGTCCAGCTGAGCTTGTTGGTCTGCCTGACCTGTCGTTGACGCGAAAGCAGTTTCACGAAATCAGCGCTGGTCTGGTTGCGCGCACTTTAGACGCGTGTAAGCGAGCGATGGAGGACGCGGGCGTATCGCAGGTAGCCCACGCGGTGTTAGTTGGGGGCTCAACTCGGATGCCGGTCATTCGTGACGCGGTGGCGGCTTATTTCGGCATAGAGCCGTTGTGCTCGATTAACCCGGACGAGGTAGTTGCATTAGGGGCGGCATTGCAAGCCGATGTATTGGTAGGCAACGGCAATGGCGAAGAAGCCTTGCTGCTAGATGTTATTCCGCTGTCGCTGGGTCTTGAGACGTATGGTGGTCTCATAGAGAAAATCATCCCGCGTAACTCGGTGTTACCACTGGCAAAGGCGCAGGAGTTTACAACAGCCAAGGATGGCCAAACGGGGCTCGTTATTCATGTGCTACAAGGTGAGCGTGAGCGCGTTGAAGACTGCCGATCTCTCGCACGCTTTGAGTTGACGGGCATACCCCCTATGGTCGCTGGTGCAGCCCGAATTTTGGTGACCTTTAAGGTTGATGCTGATGGGTTGCTGGAGGTCTCAGCTCGCGAGGAGACTACGGGCACTGAAGCTGTCCTAGTGGTCAAGCCCTCATTCGGGTTGAGCGATACTGAGGTGGCATCGATGTTGCGATCCAGTCAGGAAAATGCTGCCGAAGACATGCAAGCTAGACAATTGCGAGAGGCGAGGGTTGAAGCTGAGGCATTGCTTCACAGTTTGGCGGGTGCGCTCGCTGCAGATGGCGACTTGCTCGGTGTCGCTGAGCGTGGCGCGTTGGAAGATCTGGCTGCTGAGCTGCTCGCCGTATTGGACGCGGTTGATATCGAATCCATAAGATCGAAGACAGACCAACTCGGCGAGGCCTCGTTGGCCTTTGCCGAGCGCAGAATGGATCGAAGTATACAGAGTGCTTTGAGCGGCGTCGCCGTGTCTCAGCTTGAGTCATTGGAGTAGGGAATATCGCATGCCACAAATTATCGTTTTACCGCACTATGAGATCTGCCCTGATGGAGCAGTGGTAGAGGCCGACAGCGGTCAAAGTGTCTGTAACGTCTTACTTCAACATGATATCGATATCGAACATGCCTGTGAGATGTCCTGTGCCTGTACAACATGCCATGTCATCGTGCGAGAGGGATTCGAGTCTATGCCTGAGGCCGATGAGCTCGAAGAGGACTATCTCGATAAAGCCTGGGGTCTCGAGCCCGAGTCGCGTTTGTCCTGTCAGGCTATCGTGGGAGACGAACCTCTGGTGGTTGAGATACCGAAGTACACGATAAATCACGCCTCAGAGAAGCATTAAAAAAGTACACATTTGTCGTCATGACAGGCTGAGATAAAGAACTTATACTCCGCCCGCGTTGCACTGCAGCTGTGCTGAACTGCGGTGAGGTACTTTTCTTTTATCTTCAGGAGGCATTCATGCCGGTTGAACAAACCCTTTCGATTATCAAGCCCGATGCAGTTGCGAAAAATGTAACTGGGCAAATTAACACACGCTTTGAAGCGGCAGGACTGCAGATAGTTGCCCAAAAAATGATGCGTTTGTCAGACGCATTAGCCGGCGGCTTTTATGCCGAGCATAAAGAGCGTCCTTTCTACCCTGATCTGGTTAACTTTATGACCTCTGGTCCGGTTGTAGTTCAGGTATTAGAGGGCGAGGGTGCGATCTTGAAGAATCGTGAGCTGATGGGTGCGACCAACCCGGCTGAGGCTGATGCAGGCACCATCCGAGCTGATTTTGCGCAGTCAATCGATGCTAATGCGGTACACGGTTCTGACTCACCGACGTCGGCTGCACGCGAGATTGCTTATTTCTTCGCAGCCAGCGAACTCTGCAGTCGATAAGTCCCAATACGCTATGCCGGACGCGCTCATCGCCACCACAGCTCCGGCCAGCAAGGTCAATCTGCTGGGTATGACTCGCAGTCAGCTCGAGGCATTTTTTGCCGATATAGGCGAGAAAGCGTTTCGGGCGCAGCAGGTGATGAAATGGGTTCATCACCATGGTGTCCTAGATTTTCAAGAGATGACCAACCTTGGAAAGGCCCTGCGTGATCGATTGAGCGAGTTAGCTGAGGTGGTGCCACCCAGCATTGAGAGTCAACAGGACTCTGCTGACGGCACCCGCAAGTGGGCCATAACCGTGGCAGGCGGAGCACTGGTCGAGGCCGTTCTCATTCCCGAAGGCGAGCGCGCAACGCTGTGCGTGTCATCGCAAGTAGGCTGTAGCTTAGATTGCAAGTTCTGCTCAACGGGTAAGCAGGGTTTCCAAAGAGATTTGACCGCTGCCGAGATCATCGGCCAAGTTTGGCTGGCCATCGATTCGTACGATGGATGGCAATCTGGGAAGGGTCGTGTGGTCACTAATGTCGTTATGATGGGCATGGGTGAGCCCCTCTTGAATTTTGACAACGTGGTCTCCGCAATGACCCTAATGTGCGACGATCTGGCCTACGGTTTATCCAAGCGAAAAGTAACGCTATCGACATCGGGCGTCATTCCCGCACTTGATAAGCTGGCGGAATTGTCTGACGTTAGTCTTGCTATCTCTCTTCACGCGCCCAACGATGCGATTCGGGATCAAATCATTCCGATAAATAAGCGGTATCCGATTGATGTCTTGTTGGCATCCGCGCGCGCATACATAGACGCGCAGAGCGATAAAAAGAGAGTCGTGACAATCGAATACACACTGTTAGCGGGCGTTAATGACCAGGTTGAGCACGCCCATGAACTGGCGCAGTTACTAAAAAATTACCCATGCAAGATCAACCTTATACCGTTCAATGACTTCCCTAATTCGGGTTTTGAGCGACCGAGTGGCAATGCGGTATCACGTTTCTGGAAGGTATTGATGGAGGCGGGTTTCATTGTCACCGTGAGGACGACAAGAGGTGATGACATCGATGCGGCTTGTGGTCAGTTGGTGGGAGAGGTAAACGATAAAACCAAACGATCTGCTCGATATCGTGCACAATACGAAGAAGCTGACACCATAGAGGGGTAGACGTCTCGGTGAAAAAATATGGGTTACTGGCAGTTGTGATGCTACTGAGCTCCTGCGTAGTGGAAACCAGTGGGCCCAGACCTACACCTGTTGATCCTCAGCAGGCTCTTGAGCAGCGGGTTAGTCTCGCTCGCCAATACATTGGCTCGGGTGATTGGGAAAACGCGAAGCGCAATTTAGAGTTGGCGGCGGCGATCGACGGCGACAACGCCGATGTATTGGAGGCGTTTGCACTCGTATTTCAAAGCACCGGGGAGTTCGAGCGGGCGGAGGAGAGCTTTGACGCTGCGCTGGCCGCAGGCGGTGGATCTCGCGCCCGCAACAATTACGCGGCGTTTCTCTACTCACAAGGTCGTTACTCAGATGCAGCTCGGGAGTTCCGCGCAGTCACTGCTGATATGTTATACAGCGGTCGACCCAGAGCGTTTACAAACCTCGGACTTGCACTGTTGCAGATAGATCAGTCCAGTGCCGCTAAATCAGCGTTTACTCGGGCATTGATGATGGACCCGAATGACAGCACAGCACTGCTAGAGTTGACCCAGATAGCACTGACTGAGGGTGAAGTCACGGCCGCGAGTGGGTATTATAATGATTATAGAGCTGGTGTTCGCAGACAGACCGCACGCGCACTCATCTTAGGCGTAGAGATAGCTCGTCTTAATGGTGATGCGGATATGGAGGCGAGCAATATGCTAGTGCTTCGTAATTTGTATGCTGAGACGCCAATAGTCAGGGCATGGACCGCGGCTCAACGCGAGCAGCGGTAATACGATAAGAAGAAGGTAGGGGAACTCTCGATGAGCCAAGCTTCACCCATAAAGCGCCGCAAAAGCCGTCAAATTATGGTTGGTAATGTGCCTGTGGGAGGCGACGCACCGATCAGCGTGCAGAGTATGACGAACACCGAAACCTGTGATGTTCAGGCGACGCTCTCACAGATCAATGCTATCGCTGATGCGGGTGCCGATATCGTCCGCGTTTCGGTGCCGAGCATGGACGCCGCTGAAGCCTTTAAACAAATACGTCAGGCGTCACCGGTTCCCCTCGTTGCCGATATTCACTTCGACCACAAAATTGCGCTAAAGGTTGCACAGTATGGCGTAGACTGTCTGCGGATTAACCCTGGCAATATTGGCAAAGAGCAAAAGGTTCGCGAGGTTATTGCCGCCTGCAAAGACAAAGGTATCCCGATTCGTATTGGTGTAAACGCCGGCTCCCTCGGGAAAGAGTTGATGCGGAAATATCCTGAACCCACCGCGGAGGCGCTGATTGAGTCAGCGCTCAATAATGTTGATATTCTGGACCGACATAATTTTCCAGACTTCAAAGTCAGTGTAAAAGCGTCTGAGGTCTTCATGGCAGTCGCAGCATACCGAGGCTTGGCCACGCAGATTGAGCAACCTCTCCATCTGGGTATCACGGAAGCGGGCGCGCTTCGGGGCGGCACAGTCAAGTCATCTGTTGGTTTAGGTATGCTTCTCATGGAGGGTATCGGTGATACGCTGCGTGTTTCGCTCGCGGCAGATCCGGTGGAGGAAGTAAAGGTCGGCTTCGAAATCCTAAAGAGTCTCAAATTACGCACAAATGGTATTAACTTTATCGCATGTCCCAGCTGTTCCCGCCAAAACTTCGATGTAATCGGTACAATGAACGAGCTGGAGCGCCGTCTCGAAGATATCCGCACGCCGATGGATGTGGCGGTGATCGGTTGTATCGTAAACGGACCGGGCGAGGCGAAAGAAGCGGATGTTGGTTTGACGGGCGCCACACCTAATAATTTGATTTATCTCGATGGTGAGCCCGATCACAAAATCAGTAATACCGGTTTTGTCGATCATCTTGAGTCTGTCATCCGACAGCGTGCTGATCGGTTGGAAGCTCAGCGTGCTCGCGAAGAAGCTGAGATTATTTCCAGCAGCAGTCACTAGGATAGGTAATCAATGAGTCAGTACCGCGCTATTCGGGGAATGGTTGATGTTCTCCCCGGTGAGACATCTCTGTGGCAAATGTTGGAACAGACGGCACGTGATGTGCTTTTTGCACACGGCTACTCCGAGATTCGTACGCCTTTGCTCGAGAGCACTGATTTATTTGCGCGTACGATTGGTGAGGTGACAGATATCGTCGAGAAGGAGATGTACTCGTTTCCTGATCGAAATGACGATAGTTTGTCGCTCAGGCCTGAAGGCACGGCTGGGACGGTTCGCGCCGCGGTGCAGCACAACCTCATTCAATCTCCGCAGCGCGTCTGGTACATGGGACCGATGTTTCGCTATGAGCGCCCACAGAAGGGCCGACAGCGCCAGTTCCACCAACTGGGTGTAGAGGCATTTGGTATGCCAGGCGCTGACCAGGATGCAGAGCTTTTGTTGATGTGTCGACAATGGTGGAAGCGGCTCGGTATAGACGATGTGCTTACCCTGGAACTTAACACTATCGGCAACAACGAGGGTCGTGAGCGTTATAAAATCGCTTTAACGGGTTATTTGAGTGATAATTTTGATGCGCTAGACGAGGACAGTCAGCGTCGACTCGCGACAAACCCGCTGCGAATTTTGGATAGTAAGATTGCATCAACACAAGCGGTCCTGACGAGTGCACCTGAGATGGCGACTTTTCTCGACGATGATGCTCGAGCTCATCATGACCGCTTGTGTGAATTGCTCGATATCGCAGGGCTACCGTTCATATCGAATCCCCGTCTGGTCCGAGGGCTGGATTACTATAACAAAACGGTATTCGAATGGACGACGGACCGACTGGGTGCGCAAGCTACCGTGTGCGGTGGTGGTCGCTATGACGGCATGGTTGCGCAATTTGGCGGTAAATCAACGCCGGCGTCAGGCTTTGCAGCTGGACTAGAGCGTCTGGTATTACTCCTGCAGACACTCGAGATGGATGCAAATACATCGCCTGATCTTTATATTGTCAGCGCGGATGACGATGCCTTCGCCCAAGCGCTGTGTGAGGCAGATAGAATACGCGCGGCATTTCCTGGACTGGGTGTTGTCCAGCACTTGGGCGGTGGCAGCTTTAAGAGCCAGTTCAAACGCGCCGATAAAAGTGGCGCGGCTTGGGCCATGGTATTTGCAGCGGAGGAACTGGCTGAAGGCAAAGTGACTTTAAAGCCGCTTCGATCCGATGAACAACAGATGACCCTCTCTCGAGAGGATCTGAACACTTTTTTACACCAGTTAGAAACACTGGCTTTTGAGAATTGAGGAGTAGACGGTGGCTGATCATCTTCAGGAAGAAGAGCAGTTAGAGGCAATTCAACAGTGGTGGCGAGAGAACCGTGTTTCTGTTGTTGCGGCTGTGGTATTGACCCTTGGTGGGTCATTTGGATGGTCTGAGTATCAGGATTATTCCCAAGAGCAAGCGGTCCTGGCGGCTGATACTTATGATGAGTTGCTACAGAAGAGGGAAGCGGGTGAGCCCGCAGATGAGTTGGCGCTTATTAGTGAGAGCCTTCGGGGTAGTCATAGCGATAGTGTTTTCGTTGACTTTGCGTCTTTACAGGTAGCGGCTACAGCGGTGGGCAACGGAGATTTAGAGCTGGCAAAGCGTGAGCTTGAGTCGGTCGTCTCCCGTGTGGATCTTGACTCGACCCTTGGACAACTGGCGCAATTGCGTCTGGCTCGAGTCTTAGCAGCGTCGGGAGATGAGGCTAGTGCGATAGCTATTTTGGCATCAGGCAGCGATGCTTTCCCTGCAAGTTATGCGCAAGCACTCGGTGATATACATCTGGCGGCAGGGCGAGAGGCTGAGGCCTTAGAGGCCTACCAGACGGCGCAAACCGAATCTTTAGCGCTCGGTGGTCAGTTGGGTCTGATTGACCTGAAAGTCAGTGGATTATCGCTCCGAGTTAGCGACGATTCAGCAGCGGTGAGCTCGGCTGAGGAAGCGCAGTAATGAACTTACGACAACTACTGTTTATTAGCGTGTTGAGCCTGCCGATGGGCGGTTGCAGTACAGTACAGGACTGGTTTGCGTCTGATGATGAGGACCTGACTGCGCCAGTGGAGCTCGAGCGCATCGATGCCAAAGTGGCTATAAAAAAGCAGTGGTCGACGAAGATTGGCGACGGTCAGGGCGATGGCTTTTACAAGATCACACCGATCTTGGTGGACGGCATTGCCTACGTTGCCTCAAGTGATGGTGTGGTTGCGGCCGTGCGTGTCTCTGACGGTGACCGGGTGTGGTTGGTTAAGCTTGAGCGGCCATTGTCCGGCGGTGTGAGTTTTCATAACGGCAGTTTGTATGTCGGTGGCGCCGATGGATCTGTGCTAGAGCTGTCGGCGGCAGATGGTCGGATTTTGTGGCAGGCGACGGTATCGGGGGAGGTATTGGCGCCGCCTGCGGTATCTGACGATTGGGTTGTCGTACAGACCTACGATGGCAAACTTTTGGGTTTTAAAACAGGTGCTGATAGCCCGACCTGGACGGTCACCAGCGATGTGCCTGTGCTGACTTTGCGGGGAACTTCTGTACCCCTATTGCTGGGCAATAATGCTATTGCGGCGTTTGCCGACGGCAAAGTGGTCGCGATCGATGTCAACTCGGGGAATGTGTCGTGGGAGTCTCGGATAGGTGTTCCCCAGGGGGGCTCCGAGATCGATCGCATCGTTGATATTGACGGTACGATGACCCAACAAGGTATTGAACTATTTGTCGCGAGTTATCAGGGTCTAGTTGCGGCGATAGATACCCGCACCGGGCGAAAACTGTGGCAGCAAAATGTTTCGTCGGTAGCAGGGACTCATGTCGGTTTTGGCAATGTCTATGTTGCGGATGTCGACGGAACCCTGAGTGCCTTCCTGCGCACCGGTCAGGGTGTTCGGTGGCAGAATATTGAACTTGGCTACCGCGAGTTATCGCGACCAACGCCGATCAGTAGTTATGTAGCCACGGTGGACTTTGACGGCTACTTGCATCTTTTATCCCAAGTTGATGGACAGATTGTCGGCCGTGCCAAGGTTGCCGGTAGCGCCGCGCGTGCTGACATGATTGCCGCCAACGGTCGACTGATTATTTTCGCGGATAATGGACAACTTCTTTCTTATGAGCTAGAGGCTCTGGATTAGCCACATGCTCCCCGTTATTGCCTTGGTGGGACGCCCTAATGTAGGGAAGTCGACGCTATTTAATCAGCTCACCAAGTCGCGCGATGCGTTAGTCGCTGACTATTCAGGCCTGACACGTGATCGTAAGTATGGCGAGGGGCTCTGTGGCGAGCAGCGCTTTATGGTCATTGATACGGGCGGAATAACCGGTGAAGAGGCTGGTATTGACGCGGCAATGGCCGCGCAGTCACTTGCTGCTATTGACGAGTCTGACGTTGTTCTATTGATGGTGGATGGACGGGCCGGACTTCAAGTGGGTGATCACGCTCTGGTCCAATTGCTGCGCGCTCGAAACAAGCCCTTCGAACTGGTGATCAATAAAATTGACGGTATCGGCGAGGATGTGGCCGCCAGTGACTTTCACAGTCTAGGTGTTAGTCGGTTGCATACGATTGCTGCGACCCATAATCGGGGTATCCGCTCAATGATTTCGGAGGTAATGGAGCCCTTCGCAGGTCTGAGCGAGCAGACAGATGAGGACGCAGGTAGTGGCATACGGGTTGCCATTGTAGGTCGTCCCAATGTCGGTAAGTCGACTTTGGTTAATCGTCTGCTAGGCGAGGATCGAGTCGTGGTATTTGATGAGCCCGGCACAACGCGCGACAGCGTGTTTATAGCCTATGAGCGCCATGGACAAGCGTATACGTTAATCGATACGGCCGGCGTTAGGCGTCGAAAGAATGTAAAAGAGACGGTAGAAAAATTCTCCATCGTTAAGACACTAAAGGCGATCGATCAGGCTAACGTCGTGATTTTGCTGATGGATGCCCACGAGGGTGTTGTAGAGCAGGATCTTCACCTGCTGGGGCAATGTATAGAGGCTGGGCGGGCACTGGTCGTTGCTTTAAATAAGTGGGATGGAATGGCCGCTGACCAGCGAGAGCGGGTCAAGGTTGAGCTCGAGCGGCGACTGCTGTTCGTAGACTATGCCGATATCCACTTCATATCCGCCCTACATGGCACGGGTGTGGGCCATTTGTATGAATCAATTCACGGAGCCTATGAGTCCGCCACTCGGAAGCTTACGACACCGCGGCTAACCGCACTGCTGGAGGACATTATTTCGACGCATCCCCCTCCGATGGTCAGTGGTCGTCGCGTGAAACTTCGTTACGCCCACATGGGTGGTCACAATCCCCCGCGTATCGTGATTCACGGCAACTCTACGGACAAACTGCCCTCGAGCTATGTCCGCTATCTTGAAAATGCGTTCAGACGGGAGCTTGAACTATCGGGCACGCCGATACGTATTGAATTACGCACGGGTGACAATCCTTACGCGGGGCGCCGGAATAAATTGACTGAACGACAAGTTCAGCGGCGGAGACGATTGGTATCGCACATCAAGAAGTCTGAGAAAAAACGAAAATCGAAAAAGGGGCAGTAACGCCCTCATAACCCTGCGTTCGCACATATATTCATCGCAATGATGAAGTAGATATAAGTAATTTATTTAACAAATAATAAGAGTTCCGTCATAGTCCGCGCATTCAAAAACGGTACCGCGCAGTGAGGAAGGTGTATAGATGAGCAATTACCTAGAGCAAATTGAACAGTCACGCAGCATAGAGACAGCGGCTAACGGTGTCAGCGCTGAGCATGTGGTGCGTATGCGCCTTCAGAATCAGTTTAAGACAGGTTTAGATGTTGCTCGTTACACCGCGGACATCATGCGCCGCGATATTGACAATTACGAGGCCGATTCGTCGCAGTACACGCAGTCATTGGGGTGCTGGCACGGTTTCATTGGTCAGCAGAAAATGATTGCCATCAAAAAGCACTTCGGAGACACAAACCGACGCTATTTGTATCTCTCTGGGTGGATGATTGCGGCGCTGCGTTCTGAGTTCGGTCCATTACCGGATCAATCGATGCATGAGAAGACATCGGTGCCGGCTCTTATCGAGGAGCTATACACCTTTTTACGACAGGCTGATGCACGCGAATTAGGTGGGCTTTTCCGTCAACTCGATATCGCACGTGACGAAAAAAATGAGGTGCTCGAGCGCTCTATCTTGAGTCAGATCGATAATTTCCAGACCCATGTTGTCCCCATCATTGCGGACATTGATGCCGGCTTTGGCAATGAGGAAGCAACGTACTTATTGGCCAAGAAGATGATTGAGGCGGGCGCGTGTGCGATCCAGATCGAAAATCAAGTATCAGATGAAAAGCAGTGTGGACACCAAGACGGGAAAGTGACGGTTCCGCACGCCGATTTCTTAGCTAAAATTAGAGCGGTTAGGTATGCCTTCATCGAGTTGGGTGTTGATAACGGCATTATTGTCGCGCGAAGTGACTCTCTTGGCGCCGGCCTTACGAAGCAGATTGCTGTGACTAATGAGCCAGGCGATCTTGGCGATCAGTACAATAGCTTTCTCGATGGCGACGTTATTCAAACCGCAGAGGACCTCGAGAATGGTGATGTTGTGGTCAAGGCTAATGGACAGTTGTTGCGTCCTAAGCGATTGGCATCAGGTTTGTTCCGTTTTAAACCAAATACGGGCGAGGATCGTGTGGTTTTAGACTGCGTTACATCACTTCAAAATGGTGCTGATTTGCTGTGGATTGAGACCGAGAAGCCGCATGTGGGTCAAATTGCCAGCATGGTAAACCGAATTCGAGAGGCGGTTCCAAATGCGAAACTGGTGTACAACAATAGCCCGTCGTTTAACTGGACGTTGAGCTTCAGACAGCAGGTATTTGACGCTTGGGCCGAAACAGGTGTTGATGTGAGTCATTACGCGCGAGATGAGCTGATGTCCGCGAGCTATGACGAAACAGAACTCGCAGTTGAGGCAGATCGTCGTATTCAGTCATTTCAGGCTGATGCCGCTCGTGAAGCTGGTATCTTCCATCACCTTATTACACTCCCAACTTACCATACGGCCGCATTGTCTACGGATAATCTCGCTAAAGAATACTTTGGTGAGGCCGGTATGTTGGGTTACGTCGCCGGCGTACAACGCAAGGAAATACGTCAAGGTATTGCCTGTGTAAGGCACCAAAATATGGCGGGCTCGGACATGGGTGACGATCACAAAGAGTACTTCTCGGGTGAGGCGGCACTAAAAGCGGGCGGTGCCGACAACACCATGAACCAGTTTGGTTGATTGCGTCCGTAAAGATGTCGAACCCAGTCCTCGTGACTGGGTTTTTTTTGCTTGTAAGTTGCCTAGATCTTGCTAATGCGTGGTTACCAGAGCAAAGTTCCACTATGAAATGGGACAATATAGATGAGCAGGTTTGCTCCGTCGCACGAGCCTTGTCGATAGTGGGTGAGCGGTGGACGCTGCTGATCATTCGAGATGCGCTAAAGGGAACCCGACGTTTTGAGGGCTTTCATAAGAGTTTAGGTGTGACACGCCATCGACTCACCGAAAGACTCAATGCTTTGGTTGAATCAGGTGTCATGACCAAGGTGCCTTACAGCCGAAGCCCCGAGCGGTTTGAATATAGGCTGACTCGAATGGGACTGGGACTGTATCCGGTACTGATGAGCCTGAGTCGATGGGGAGATCAATGGCTCACCGATGAGTTGGGACCGCCGCTGACATATTGGCACAGTCGATGTGCTTCTGCCTGTGAGCCAGAGCTGGCTTGCAGTGGCTGTGGCGAGCCTCTGAAGCCCGAGGAAGTGTCAGCAAAGCTGGGCCGAGAGCTTGGTGAATATGTGGCACACTTAGAGGCGCACGGGTTACCGGTTCCCGGCAATGCCGAGCTACCAAGACTCGCAGGTGAATACCGACAAAAACGTGATAGGAGCGCTAGACATGAACCAGCAAGTTAACAATCTGATTATGAATGCTGATGAGAACATGGGCACCGTTGAGCGCACGCCGCAGGATGAGCAGCTGTTCCGCAAGCAGCGGCTGGCGGCAGCACTGCGTATTTTTGGGCGATTTGGTTTCGATGAGGGTGTTGCTGGACACATCACCGTTCGTGATCCGCTCGACCCAGAAACGTTTTGGGTCAACCCGATGGGTCGCTCCTTTAAAATGATGTGCGTCTCTGATTTGATTCGGGTGGATCATGGTGGTCAGATCGTTGAGGGCTCTGGCATCCTTAACGGTGCCGCCTTTACGATACATAGTCAGATACACGCAGCGCGTCCCGATGTTACAGCAGCAGCGCATGCGCATTCAATTTACGGAAAGACGTGGTCGTCACTCGGACGTTTATTGGATCCCTTGACCCAAGATGCCTGTGCCTTTTACGGAGATCATGCGCTGCTTGATGATTACACAGGTGTTGTCGTTGATATGGATGAGGGCGAGCGACTAGCTGAAACCTTAGGCGATAAGAAGGCAATCATTCTCAAGAATCATGGACATCTCACGGTCGGGCAGTCGATTGAGGAAGCAACCTGGTGGTATGTCACTATGGAGCGATCTTGCCAGGCGCAGTTAATGGCTGAAGCGGTGGGAGAAACCAAACCTATCCCTCATGACATGGCGGGCCACACGCAGAAACAAGTAGGCAGTACTTTAGCGGGTTGGTTTAGTGGCCAGCCTCTATTCGATGTCATTATGAGCGAGCAACCAGAGCTACTCGACTGACAGCCGCGAGAGCGGCTTGTTAGAGTGGCTCGTCGAATCTTCGCCGATCGAAAGACACAAGCAATAACCACAGTGTGGTTAGCTGTACCAGCAGTAAGGGGTAGTGTATGAGTTGGATCAAGGCGAGTGAATCGTCGGTCTCTAGCCAGGTGCGACCCCATTGATAGAATCCAGCGGCGGACGCCAAGCCTAAGAGGGCGCCAATGGATTTGCCCAGGTCTACAGGTTTGAACTTATCCGTTGCTATGACTAGGGTCTCAAGTCTGACGAGGTAGTTACCGAAAATGAGCGCGAGCTGGAAGCCCAGGTACACCCCTGCGGCCATGGTGAAGCCCATGGGGTAAAGCAATATCGCAATCACGCTCAATAGCGCAATCACCTCAACCCCCACGGATATTCGAAAGAACCAAAATAGATTAAAGAGCTTTGAGTAGGCGAGTGCGACTAGCGAGGTACCTAAGCTAAAGCCGATGCCACCCGCTGAAAAGACCTCCGGTGGTAAAGGCGCCATTAGTCCAACGTAGGCAGTCCCCCAAACGCCTTGAAAAAATGCGTTGACCGACTTGTAGGCGATAAAAGGTTTTAGACGGAGTGCCGGATGGGAGTGTTGGCGCATCTAATAGTCAACACCTCTGCGTGCTTTGACTCCTGCTCGGAAGGCATGCTTGATCTCTTTTACTTCAGACACTGTGTCGGCGAGATCCTGAAGGCCTGTGCCACCGCCACGCCCGGTGATAACGACGCTTTGGTGATCAGGACGGCATTTGACCGCCTCTAACACCGCTGCCTCGTCAAGATACCCAAAGGACAGCATGTAGGTTAGCTCGTCGAGAATGACGAGTTCGTAGATGGGATCACTCAGCATACGGCTAGCTTCATGCCATGTTCGTTCGGCAGCTTTGATATCTGCCTGCCGATCTTGGGTGTCCCAAGTAAAGCCGGTACCCATTTGATAAAAATCGCCCTGTGGCAGCGCAGATCGACAGAATAGCTCTTCACCCGACAATTGCTGGCCTTTGATGAATTGGACGATACCGACACGCTGTTCGTAGCCCATGGCCCGCATCACCATCCCAAAGGCTGAACTGGTCTTGCCCTTACCGTTTCCCGTGAGTAACAACACGACACTCTTCTCTGTATCCGCTGCTGCAATTGATGCATCGACGCTTGTCTTTTGCTTTTCCATTGAGGTTTTGTGCTTTTCATCTTTACGCATAAGGATTCTTCTATAGTGAGAGGCTGATGCCGGCGTACAGCGTACGCCCCGGACTCCGGTATCCGACGATGTCGGTGTAGCCCTTGTCCATCAGATTTTCAGCTCGCAGCGAGACCGAAACGCTCTTGCCGATATCGCGCGTATACGATGCGTCCATCACGCTGTAAGACGCGAGTTGAGTACCAAAGCCATCACTTCGATCGCCTGTATGGCGTGCCAGGACTAACCATCTAGATTGAGTGCCCGTGTAGCTCGCAGATAGTTGTGCTGTCAGGTCTGGTCGGTAGGGCAGGTCAATACCTGTCGTATCCTCCGCTGAGAGCTGAGAGATAAAGGCGTCTAATTTGATCTGTGGGCTAACCTGCCAATCCGCAGTGGCCTCAATCCCATTGAATTTACTGGTTCCCTCGACTTGCAGATAGCCGCCGGCAAACAGCGAGGGAACGTAGGAGTATACAATCGCATCGCTTACCCTTTGCTGGAAGTAAGTCAGATCCCAGCGAACTGCATTCTGTGTGCCCCGTACGCCCACTTCCCAGCCCGCACTCTGTTCCTCTGTGAGCGATGTCTCCTGCGCCTCAGCGAGGGCGAAAGGCGACAGATTGGAGCCCACCTCATAGGGTGAGGGAGCTCGGAAGCCTGTGCCATAGGCTGCCTTCAGGGTAATACCATCGAATCTTGTTTCGCGCAGTGCAGTGAGGCGCCATGATGTATGGCGGCCAAAGTCGTCGTTATCGTCGGCGCGCACCGCGAGTGATACTGTTCCGCGTTCCAATGACTGTTGCAGGTTGATAAAGGCCGCATCGTTACCACGGCTTCGGGCTGTGCCAAAGCCATCGTCATAGCTTTGCTCATCGCTATCGATGCCCAGAGTGAGTCTCATGCCCTCTCTTACCGTACGGTTGTGCAAAACCGACATCTGCTTGTTGACGCCTGTTAATTCGAACTGGAACAGATCGTCGGTGTAGTACGATCGGTAACTGTCACTCTCACTCCACCTGATCTGTGTCTGGTGCTCAGTGCCGCTATGAGCGACGACAACGCCCTGGTTTTCATTCTCATAGCCATCCGAGCAGTTGTTGCTGGATACAAAATTAAAGCTGTCATCAAATCGACCGCAGCCATCATAATCACTGCTAGCATCAACGTCCCGCTTGGTCACCGTCGCCGACCAACCCCGCCACTCTGGCGTCATATAGGTTACGTGAACACTGTCGTTGGTATAGCCGTCTCTATCCAGTAACTCAGTATCACTCAATCGCGAATTCAATCCGTCGGTTTTAGCCTGATTTAACACTGCGGTTATCGCGCCCATTGATGTGGCGCCTGTACTGACTGCAAGAGACTCGGTTTCAAATCCGTAGCCACCACGTTCGCTGCGAACGTTAAGACTGGGCTTATCGGTACCGCGACGACTGGTTAATGCAATGACGCCCCCAGCGTCGGCGCCCCATAACAGTCCTTGTGTGCCACGAAGGACTTCAATGCGCTCTAGGGAATCCGAAAGAATGTGTTCTATCCGAGGTGAAATTTGAGGCGATGAAGGATCGCTGACGTCAATGCCATCGACGAGAAGCCGTGTTCTAAACGCGTCTTGGCCTCGTATTCGAATGCCAGTGACGGCGCCGATGCCACCGTTTTGCGTCGTTGAGATTCCAACCTGTGTTTTTAACAGCTGTGGCAGGGTAGCTGAGCCAAGTATGTTTATCTGCTCTCGGTCAATCACATTAACGGACACAGCTAGCGAATCGGCGCTAGTGTCGACTCGATCTGCAACCACCACGGTCTCCTCCATGGTGCTGGCCATCGTGATGTTGGAGACGACCGCGATGAGCATCACGATCAGAAAACGGAATGTATCTTGTGCCATAACAGCTCCTAATTCTAATGAGAGCTGCGGACAAGCAAAGAGAGCAACCACGCCAAAAGCACGAGGCGACGACTCCCTGCTGGTGCCCACCGCGCCGTCGGGTTAAACATCGTTAGGCAGGTATCGGGCTAAAACAACCTTATAAGGTTGTTCACACCGTTGCGGGGGCAGCGCTGGCTCTTCCAGTCTTCCCTTTTAACCTACCCGGACGTAACGCCTGTAGGCACCTAAGTTGGACGGACGTTACGCGCTTGCACGAAGCGAGTCAATGCACAACTTGTGGTACGGTGCGCGCATGAATGATGACAACAATCGACGCGAGTCATTTGATAACGAGTGCCACGATAACAGGCGCGAACGAGTCACTCGTTGGCATAGCTTCGTTTCGGACTGCCTAGGGCGGGACCCGCGAGGATTACGCGACGTGGTTGCGTTTAACAGCGAAGGCAACCCTACCGTTATTCAAGTGAGCTCGGTTGTGGGCGATAAGCCCTTCCCAACGCTGTACTGGCTGATAGACGCCGCTTTGTCGTTGCGGATTGACCGGTTGGAGGCAGCGGGTTGGATTGCTCGACTTCAGGCAGAGATCAATCACTCCGAGTGCTTTCGGCGGCGTATGCAGAGCGACCATACAGCGCATATAGCCCTACGTGACAGTTTTATCACCGCTGAGGAGCGAGCGTTATTGGGAGACAGAGGAATGCTGTCAGCCTTGTCTCAACGCGGCATCGGAGGTATCAGTGAACCTGACCGCGTCCGCTGCTTACACACATGGTATGCAGCGCATTTAGTGGTTCCCAACGGTATCGGCGATATTGTCGACAGTCTTTTTATCGACGCGTCACCAAGACCCATGATCGCTGCCCTTAGGTTATAGCCGTTCTCGAATACGGCAGCTTTTTCTGGCAACAGAACCTGCCAGACCACAGGTAACTACCTACCAGCTCGGCCTGGAGACTTGATTGCGGTGCTGGCTTAGCCAAAATGGCAGAAGCAAAGCTTATTGCCGTCAGCATCGCGTGCATATGCACCGTAAAACACATCGGGTATTCGCTGTCCGGGTTCGCCATCGCAGGTTGCGCCGAGGGATAGTGCTCGGGCGTATAGTGCATCAACTCCTTCTTTGCTGCCGCCATGAAACGCCACCATCACACCATTACCTGACGTTGGCGCCTCTCCATCGTAGGGCACACACACGGCGAGACAGGTCTCTTTCATGGACGAACCAAAAAAGGCAATTCGATCGGTAGCCATGACTTTTCTCCATCCCAAGGCCTCGGTAAGGGCACCATAAAACGCGATTGATGCAGTGAGATCGGAGGCACCAATAGTGGTGTATGCAAGCATGTCGTATGTCCTTGAGCCGTGGATAAAAGGGGTGCAATCATAGCCCTATCATCAGGCTGATGCGAATTTTCAGGAGAGATTGTTCACGTAGAAAAAATAAGGCTATCCTCGTCATGCGGTCCGGGAGATGTAATGGAAGAAGTGACGATCGGTGGCATTGTTAGCTTATTGCTAATAGGGCTCATTTTTACGCGCACAAGTGCCTCTATCTTGTTTTTGACGGCTGCGCTGGCATGCTTGTTTACCGGGCTTGTGGACATGGCATCCTTTTGGGAAAAAGCGACGAATGAAGGCGTGGTCACGCTCATATTACTCATGCTCTGTGCTGTCGCTCTGGAGCGATTACCATGGCTGGGCCTGCTCTCTCGCGGCTTAGACTCGCCGAATCTGCATGTAGCTACCTCTCGATTGGCCATAGTGGCGGCGTCGCTATCTGCGGTGATGAACAATACCGCAATTGTCGCAGCACTCGCTCATCTGCTTCGACGAAGCAGCTATCACTTACCTTCTCAGTTGCTACTGCCGCTCTCGTATGCGGCCATTTTAGGCGGAACACTCACGTTGATTGGCACCTCGACGAATCTCATTGTCAGCAGTTTTTTAGCTGATCGACGAGGTCATGGTTTTGCCTTTGACGATTTTTTCTGGGTCTCAGCCCCTGTGGTGCTTGCGGCCATCGTCGTGTTAACAGGCTTGTCTTATCGATTGCCAAAACGGCAGGTGACAGAAGAAGCACGTAATGAGTATGCCCTGGAGGCGGTAGTTGAGCCCTCGGGTGATCTTGTCGGCATGTCTGTGAGAGAGGCGGGTTTACGTGACTTAGAAACGCTTTACTTGGGCGAGATCGAGCGTGCTGGTCGTATCATTCAGCCTGTCTCGCCAGGCGAGATTTTACAGGGCGATGATCGTCTGATTTTTGTAGGTGACATCACTGATGTTGCGCGGTTAGCACGTATTGGGGGGTTGACAACCTTTGCCGAGGAGCAGGGCCTAATGCGCTCGTCCTTAACCGAGGTGGTCGTTGCGCCGGGGTCAATCATAGACGGTCGAACGCCACGTGATGTCGGATTCAGAGCGCGTTTTGACGCGGCGATCGTGGGATTGAAGCGAGATGGAGAAACCGTAAGTGGAAAGTTGGGGAGAACAACCTTGCGCGCCGGTGATTTATTAGCCCTTGCAACAGGGGACGATTTTACGCAACGTAAAAATCTTGGGCGCAATTTCTTTCTGTTGTCCACTGATCTAGACGTACGATTGATGACCACATGGCAAGGTATGGTCGTGACCGCAGTACTGCTGCTGGTAATAGGCCTAGCCGCGGTTGGAGTCTTAAATCTATCTCTGGGGCTTATGGCCATGTTGACCACACTGTGGGGGGCAAACATCGTCAGTTCCGATGACTTGCGACGTCGTTTTCCGTTTGATGTTTGGATTCTCGTTACATCTGCGCTGGTAGTTGCGCAAGCCCTGATCGATACGCAGCTTCTGTCACTTGGGCTTTCTTACCTGATGCCTCTGCTAACAGAGCAGTCCCCGGTTCTCGGCCTCATCATTATATTTCTGATGACATTGCTACTGACCGAGTTAATGACTAACAACGCAGCGGCCGCATTGATGTTCCCTTTCGGTTATGCCACTGCTCAGGCCTTCAACGTTGATGTCATGCCCTTTGCCCTGAGTGTTGCCTTTGCCGCAAGCGGGTCTTTTTTAACTCCTTACGGATATGCGACTAATCTCATCGTCCAAAATCTGGGGGGTTATACGCGAGGCGATTACCTGCGATTTGGCTTCCCGATCTCGCTGCTATATTCGATCGGAATTCTATCCATGTTGGTAGCCATTTACTTCCCGTAGCGTAACATCGTCTAAAACCGGGTCGGGCGGATGAACACATAAGGATGGTCAGGCAGTCAGCAATGCTCTGACTTTTTCCTGCAGCTTGTGAGCACGCAATCGTTGTTGAAGTCGAAGTTCAGACATTCGTTCCGTTATGTTCAAATCGTCCTCAATTTCCGGCGTTAACTCCAGTATGTCGAGTATTTTTAGGGTAGTGGCGATTCGTCGCCAAGACCTAATATGGCACTCTATGTCACTAAAACCGACAATATCGGCTCCGCCATTTTCGACATTTGGGGTGCGCAACACGAGACAGGTGCGTAGCTCGCCAGCGGCACTTTCAAGTTTTAGCCAATCTTGGAATCTGTCGTGCTTAAGCACACGGATTTTCAACTTACTGAAACGATGAAATGCTTTTTCGGCGCGTTCAATGCCAATCGCATCGATGGGATCACGGTCGGGTAATGCGTCGAGGTATCCATACCACCAGCGCCGGATTCGCGTCCATTCGGACTTCGATAGTATTTTCTGACACTGCTCGAGAGGTTTTTTCGACAGGCGCTGGACGGCACCCGCCAGCTTCGCGTGGTCAGACTCTGGCAATGACTGACGTAATACATCGACCGTGTTGAGCCAATGTGTCCCCATTTCGAGCTTGAGTTGTAGCTTGATCCAACGTTTGCCCAGCTTAGCGGCCTGGACATCGTCCAGCGTGTGGATCAGGTAGATCGTGTCGTTGACCACCCGATCAAACTGCCAAAGTGCCGTAGCCTCATGCGGTTTCTTAAGCCATTCTTTGCGCAATTGTTCTAAGTCACCGCTCGCATCGCGTAGCGCTGCTATCTGAGACTTGGGTTGGCTGTTGACCTGAGACATCAGTTCAATAATTCTGTGAGTAAGTCATAACTACGACGGACAATGTTATCATCTAACGACAAAATATTCAGTCCGAGCTAGGGGATTAAATGAAGGTCAACGAGCTGCTTTCATTGCAAGAGCGTGAGATGTTACTGAGACGCAGCGACACCAAGGCGTGGTTGATGGTTACCCGAACCTGGCTCCTCACCTTGGCTATACTATGGTTGGTTGACTATCAGACGACTTTTCTTACACTTTTTGGGGCCTGGATACTCCTGCCGGGCCGTCAATTGAGCCTCGCTGTTCTGATGCACGAAGCGGGGCATGGCAGTCTGTTTAAGACACGACCGTTCAATCAGTGGGTGGGCCAATGGTTATGTGCCTTGCCTACGCTCGGTGACCTTCACTCTTACGCACGCGGGCATCAGGCGCATCATCGTCTGGCGGGCACCTCGGATGACCCAGATCTTGACAATTATCGGGCTTACCCGATCTCCCGGGACAGCTTGCAGCGAAAATGGCAAAGAGACCTGTTGGGAAAGACGGGTCTGAAACTAGTGCGAGCCTTAGCCAGTGGCTCCGCTAGTCAAATGAGTCGCGAGACCCATGGCTCTAAACACCTGATTTTGAAGCAAATAGCGGTGCATCTGGTGTTCATCGCCGTCTTGTCACTCTTGGGTATCGGATGGACCTGGTTTGTGTGGATGTTCACGTTTCTGACGTCGTATATGTGGGTGGTCCGGTTGCGACAGGTGGGTGAGCACGCGGTTGTTCCGGACCTTTACGATCCGGACGTTAGAATGAATACGCGAACGGTCGATGCACCTTTCTGGCAGCGATTTCTCGTTGCACCGAATAACGTGAACTACCACATGGAACATCACTTCATGGCGGGGGTGCCCTGCTACAATCTGCCTCAGCTGAGGCGCTTACTGCGACAAAAAGGCTTCCTTGATGACGTCCCAGAGGTACAGGGTTACGGCCAAGTCCTTAAGATGGCGGTACAGCCATAGACAAAAGCGCGGTAGTGGGTTCCTTAAACGCGGATTCTGATCGTTCCTGCGCACTCAAGATGTTCATCTTCCGAGCTTGTTCTGAGAGGCTGGCACTATCCCACTGACAGGGATTTTCAACCAGACCAAGGAGGGTCTTTTATGCGTCGTTACACGACATCATGTTTACTCACTTTCTCACTGTGCCTCACATTACCCGTGGCAGCCATGCCCCCAGACGCGCTCATCAATAATACGCTATCGGTACCCGGTGAAATCAATAAAGCGGTCATCGTGGATAGCGAACTTGCAGAGGTGAGAGGTCAGGTGTGGCCGCTCATTTTGGGCGTTGTCGCCGTCGATTTGGCGCTGCAAGCCTATTTTTACGGGGTCTATCTTCCGAACACCCGAGGCGGTCGTTAGTATTACCTCTCGATGAGCATTTTTATAATCTTGACTGCCGCCCTCGGGCGGCGCTATCAGGTGATTGGCATATGATGAGTCCCAAGCGGCAATTGGATGAAAAGTTGAGGGTGTTTGAGTCTGGACGTCGCAAAAATAAGATGTTCCTGCGCGCACTGATCCCGACCATCATTACTTGGAGTGCACTAGGCCTGACCTATGCTGTGCTGCGGCCATCGACTGCAGATGACTTAGTCTGGGTAAGCGGCATGCTTGCACTCTTTGCATTGCAGATAATGGCAGCGTGGATTCAATCCGAGGATTAGTTTCGATAAATGCGGCAGCTATTCGCATCGGTGTGCGAGGAAGCCTTGATTACTGAGGGAGTGATTTGCTCGCCAAAACAGCCATTGTTACTCCGGCTGAGAACAGGCCTAGCCGCGTTGTTCTTGGTAGCCCTACTCAGTCATCAGCTGGAGGTGCGCGCTGCCAATGTGTCTCCTGTTGTTAGTCAAACGTCAGATACAGACTGCGGACTCGCTGCATTAACCATGCTGCTGCGGCGTGAAGCGTCGGTATTTACCTCCATCGCGGCGCTGGATATGTTAGCCGCCGTATTAATTGATCCAACGTCCAAGCGACATCGGTCCGAGGGGTATTCCGTTCGCGAGCTGCAAACACTGGCGAGAGCCTTTGGTTATCGTCTGGTCGCCATGAGAATGACACTGGATTCCTTCTATGCGGGATCGTTTCCGATCATGGCATGGATCGACGTTGGTGACGGGGGTCACTTTACCCTCGTAGAGCGCGTTGATAAGGGATCCGTCGTTTTGGCCGATCCGACCCGAGGCCGAGTCTCGCTTAATCAGAATGCATGGCGCGAGGTATGGCTAAAGGATCTCAGTGGGATCATTTTGCGGTTGACCGCTCTTTAAACGATGTCGCGGTAAGTCCACCCGAGTTCAGTCAATGGTTTACTCACTGCGGTTTTGGCATCGGTAAGAATCACCGAGCAGCTCGCTTTACCGCTGAGATAGGTTTCTGTAACACGTTTTAAATCGTCTACGGTCGTAGAGATGATTGACTCTCTGAGCTCCCGATTGTGCTCCAATGTTCGCCCGTACAACCCATCGTAAAACGCTTTTTTGACCTCTCCTGCTGGCGATGCCGGCTTGTCCACACTGGAAATTACACTCAGGATGGCCTCTTCAAGCGCAGATGCATCATGCTCGGAGGTGAGGATCCAGTCGAGAGATGCGTCAAAATCATTCAGTGTCTCGAGATTCCTAGGATCTCGGTACGAAAAAAATCGAAAAGCGCCAATGTTCCCATCGTGACTTGCGCCACCGCCATAGGCACCACCTTGCTCTCTAATACAGCGGTGTAAGTACCCGTTGCGTAAATAGGCCGCGAGTACGGATAGAGCTGGCGCGTCGGGATGCCCACTTGGGACCGTGGGATAAGCCTTTGCACAAAAATTGACCTGGGTGTTGACTGCCCATATTTGATTTTCGAGACTGCTTTTTTCAGTAATTGACCAACTACCGACTGAGCTATCAGCAGCTGCACCTGAAAAGGTGTTTCTGAGTGTCTGGCTCGCGTTTTCGAGATTATTTGAGTCAGCCACGGTTAGCAAATTAATACGCGATGTGGACAGCATGCGATCTCGCAGCAGTGTGAGCCTCTCAGCGAGTGAATCAATATCATTTGGGACTCTCAGCTGGTCGTCAATAGCTCTTAATTGTGCAATGCCTTCGAGACCACTTTGACTATGATATAGCCCTGCAAGCGGACTCATGCTGGCGCAGGCGGCAGTCATTGCTAGGCTATGTCCTGCACCACTAATACTTTGATCACGCCGCGCCCGCATTTGGCTGATCAGCTCTTTAATTCGATCACCCTCTGTAAATGATGCGGAGGTTAGCGTGTCTAACATGAGTGAACTTTGGGCGGTAATGCGATTAGCGAGTGCCTTGGAAGATACGATTAAAAATCCTGAAGCATCATCCACGTTATCCCGCGAGGCACGAGTCGAGACACTCATACTCAGACTGCCAACGCTCGCTGACTGTCTGTCTTGAATGTCGAGGTACGATGCCTCGCCGATACCCACTTCTGAAGCGACAGCGCACATGAGTGGTAAAAGGGTTTGCTGCTCCGGCACTAAAGCCGGTAACGCTAAGGCAACCTGTTGATATACCAAGCCGTTTGTCCCTGCCTTACCCATGTAATGATAGGTGCCTGGGGCGACTACTGTGGCTTCGAGTGCGGCTTGGGCAAGGTCCTTGGGAATGTCGTCAATGTCTACTTTGGGCAGAATGCTAGCGTCATCAATCTGCGCTTGGCGAGTCTCGAGGTCCTGTGCAAGCTTGCGTACATTGGCGAGTGCTGTTTCATCTAACGTATCGCGTATAGCCGAGAGGCGTTTGGCCTCCCGCGCCTTGCGCACCTCATCAAGGCCCGGGTCCGGTGCGACCACAAGCGTGACACGATGTGGATTATCAATAACCAGTGCACGAAGGCGCTTTTGGATATAGTTGGGATCGCTGAGTCGACTCCGCAAGCGTTCGACCGCCGGACCAAGATCTAGCGCTGCCACGGCATCGCCATTGTGAGTAGCAGCCCCAAGTGCTCGAAGCATAAGGTTGAGCCCGTAGGGCATTCCGTCACCGGTTACCTCACGTTGATGAAGCTCAATTTGGTGCAAAATAGCGTCGAGTCGAGTTGTCGGAACGCCTTCCTCCGCAGTCCGACTAATGACCTCAATGACGCTCGCTTCAAACGCGTCAACATCGTGTTCATTACTACCCTCTATTCCGCAACACAGAACCATTTCGCGCATAGAGTCTTCAAGACCGCAAAGCGGAGAGGGCGCGGAGCCTAAGTCATTTGTCTCTAACCACTGCATGAGCGGCGAGGCGCTATTTTCCATCAGTACCGATGACAGCAGCTGTGCTTCCAACATCGCATCAAGGTCGGCGCTTTCACCTAATTTCCAGCCCATAATGAGGTGCGTTTTGTTGTGGGTATCAGCGTCTTCTATCGCGTAATGATGGTGCGCGCGTTTTGGTGAGTCGAATGGCGTTTCAGGTACTACTTCAATTTGCTCTGGGGAGCGCTCAAAGCGACTGAGAGCCTCGCGCTCGAACACGTCGTGGTGCTGTGACACGGGAAGATTACCAAATGTGAGTAAAATGGCGTTACTCGGATGATAGTGTCCCCGGTAAAAAGACAGTAGCTGCTCATAACTCAGGTCGGGGATGGCTTCTGGGTCACCCCCACTATTGTGGTGATAGGTATTCGTTGGGAATAGCTCAAAACAGAGTCGATCCCACAGTACGGATGAGATGGATGACATTGCGCCTTTCATCTCATTGAATACAACACCCTTGTAGACGAGGGGGGCGTCGGCTTCATCAGACGCGAGCTCTATTCGATGTCCCTCTTGCGCAAAATCGAGTGGGTCCAAACGGGAGAAGAACACTGCGTCCAAATAAACAGACAACAAGTTATCAAAGTCTTTTGGGTTCTGTGTTGCAAAGGGGTAGGCCGTCCAATCTGAACTCGTGAAGGCATTCATAAATGTGTTCAACGAGCGGCGTAACATCATGAAAAACGGATCTCGGACGGGATATTTCTCGCTGCCACACAGCACGGTGTGTTCTAAAATATGAGCAACCCCCGTCGAGTCCTCTGGGACCGTTTTCAGAGCTACCATGAAGACGTTTTCATCCGAACTTGTCGACATGTGTAGGTGTCGAGCGCCGGTTTTTTTATGCACATACTCTTGAATATCAAGACCGAGTGAATCGATGGGTACTTGTCGAACAAGTTCGAAGGCCGGGTGCGTAGAAGGTGTTACGACTGCATTCATGATTTTTCCTGAGTTTACTGTGGTTGTCGCTCGATGAGTTCGATGCGATATAGGTAAGGCCAGCGTTTGCCGCTCACCCAGACTGACCCATCACTGGGATCACTCGCTATACCGTTTAGAACGTCCGTATCCTGCCGTCGCTCTGTTCGAGGCAACAGTCCTGTCAAATCAATGATACCGATGATAGTGCCGGAAGCGGGGTCAATTCGAACAATCTGATCCGTAAGCCATACATTAGCCCAGATCTCGCCATTGATCCATTCCAGTTCATTTAGTCTGGTAACGTTTTTCCCATTAAGCGTGACATTGATCAAGCGCAGAAGCTGCTTATCCTTCCATACAGATAAGCGATGTGTGCCATCTGAAATCCAAAGATGATCCCCATCACTGGTGATGCCCCAGCCCTCGCCACGAATTGGCCATGTGTCAATAATATCAAGGGTGGTTGGCTCGACCGTCAGTAGCTGTTCTGACCGCCAGGTCAACATATAGAGTAGGCCATCTAGTTCCGTCAGACCCTCGGCAAACCAGCGGTCTGGGAGCTCTGCTCGATGTTCCATAGTGACTGACGGCCAATCGTATCGAGCGATAAATGACTGTCCGTAGAGGCCCGAACTTACCCAGAGCGCATGGTCCCAGATCAGTAAGCCCTGTGTGAAATTAGTGCGATCAATGGCGCGCTGCTCGACGACATTGACGTCGTACATGGGGATCGATTTAGCGGATGCGCTGGGACATAGCATGAGCCAGGGCAATGCGGCCAAGGCGCAGATAGTCAATCTGAAAAAGACCGCTGACGTCACGTTAGCCCTTTTACTAGTTTGCGCCTGAGAAAGCGCGCTGGAGATACCGCTTTGGATAAGTACCGCGGTAGGGGGGGAGGCGTATTCATCATTTGAGAGACCAATAACTCGGCCAGTAAGGGCGCCGATGTCAGTCCTCTGGATCCAAGTCCCGTCAGTACGAACAGGCCCGCTACGCTGGGCTGTTTAGCATCGATAATACGTTTTCGATCATGCCGTAGGCCGTCATAGGTCGCTAGGAAAACCGTCTCATTGGGGACAGGTCCAGCTACGGGGAGATAGTCGGCAGTGGCACAGCGTATCGACGCCTGTCCTTTTGGACCCTGCGGAGACAGGAGTACTGGCAGTGAGGGTAAATTTGCGCGAAGTTGGTTTAGGTTGGTTTCATGGTCCTCAGGACGCTCGTCCGTAGTCGTATCGTTGAGCCCATACGTCGCACCAACACAGTGCTGTCCCATCTTTGCCGTCGGCGTATATCCCTCATGGCAGACGGTACACTTCATCGCCGCTAAGGGGCCATGCGAATCAATGTGTGACGTCTGACCTCGAATGGGTTGCACCGGAAGCCAGCTCAGTCTCTTGTCGTTCACGGCTTGCCAGGCGGTCGTGATCACTGCGGCATCGGCTATGGCTACGATGTCATTATCGATATTTCTGGCCGACCACGTAGTTGTGCCATGGGATTCCAGTGTGATTGCACCCAGGCCCTCGATAACGCTGATTTTTGGGTGTTTAAGCAACATGGCACAAATGCCCTGCGGATGCAGCCAACCCGAGTCCGGGAAGTACTGCGCTGGTTTTTCGAGGTCAATGCCCGCTATTTCTGATGCCTCTTCTCTTGACACAATTTTAAGCGGGCTCTCCTCATCATCAAACGCGTCTTTTAAGCGCGTCAATGTGGACTCATCGGAGAGTTGTAAATAGCCAGATAGCTCCCCATCAACGCCCGGTTCCAGCTCGCGCTGGTCAAATTTTTGATGATGATAATCGACTGAAAAGCCGTAGGCTGTGAGTGAAAAATCAGATAGCGAGCTGTGCTTGTGCGAGGGACGGGTATAAATAACGCCCTGAGCCTGCGTCGATCCTCCAGAGGCAATGGTATTTTGCTCCAGTACCGTTACGGTACAGCCACTTTCTGCGAGCTTTCGCGCAACGTGACTGCCAGCGAGGCCCGCCCCCACAACCAAGCAATGCGCAGGGGCTGCTTGTGTCTCAGGTTGATCCCAAGGAGTGACAGTGAGCGCGGTCTTTGCCGGGAGCGAATGCTCACCGTAGCGATTAAATTCCGCACGCATGCATTCTCGCTTTCGACCGAACCCCGCTCGCTTTGATACGGTAAACCCACATTGTTCGAGCGCTCTCCTAACGTGGCTGGAGGCAGTAAACGTGGCAAGCGTCGCATGGTGTCGACTGAGTATTGCGACGTTCTCTAAAAGTTGAGTACCCCACATTGACTCGTTGCGCGATGGAGTAAAACCGTCAAGCAGCCAAACATCGATCCAAGATTGATCAAAACTCGCTAGGTCATCAAGCGCGTCTGAGGCGTCTTCCCACCAGAAGTCAACGGTCAGACCTTCAACGACGTTCGGTCGACGGTGACAGCCCGCCATTGGGGCGGGCCAACGAGCGACAAGCGCTTCAATTTCCTTGGAAAGTGTCAACCAATGGACGTTTACAGCCCGAAGCTGGCCCCTCGATAGGGGGTGTTTGTCGATGGCAATGATGTGGCAGCGTGCGCCGTCTGGTTTATGCGCTCTCCAAGCTTGCATAATCAGGGCAAGATTTAGCGCTGTACCAAGGCCTAACTCAGCAATGACCAGCGTTTGGCCGGGCGTGAGGCCCTGGATGCGGTCAACGATGCCACCCCCCTCGATAAAGACATAGCGACTCTCCTCTAACCCGTTCTCAGGAGAGTAATAATTGTCATCGAACTCTCGCGATCTTGGTGTGCCTTGCTCAAAATCGAGTGTCGGGCGAGACATTAACCGCCAATC
>CAJYAI010000017.1 GCA_913064725.1 uncultured Alteromonadaceae bacterium
CGAATGTTGTTTTGGTTCATTTGCTCTGTGGCTGAGATCACAATCGCCATCTGGTCTATGCCCTCGCGTCGCGCGAGTTCATAACCCTTCATGTTTGGCACAAGCGCGCTGAACTTGGGGCCACTGCGTGGAAGTGTTCTCGCTAACGCGTCCGTTCCAGCCATCTGTGGAACCGCTCTAGATGAAACAAAAGAACCAATTTCAAGCTCTGGGACCTTGGCTTTACTCAGTGCTTCGATCAACTCTTGTCGCTGCTCCAACGAAATTTCGACAGACTGTGCTTGGAGTCCATCGCGCGCAGCAACTTCTTTGATTGTTACGATATCGGTCATGTAGAAAGATTTACCTGCGAGACTCATCAACTAAGCTGGTCGCTATTGTTATTTAATAGTGCCAAGACCATCATGGTGTCAGCGCCCATTCTTACGTGAATTGTACTGCGCTGGCTAGACTGCGGATCGCGTTAGGACTTACGGGACTCAATCAGTTTGGCAAAAGGCCAGTTGCAACTGACCGCGAGGCTCGTCCCCAACTTGAATATCAGCGACCCGCCAATCTGAAATACCCTTCCTGATTTTAGATACCTTACCTCGCATTCCTGAACCAATGGAAGCTGTTTGCCCCGATTGAGCAACGCCGAGCGAGAGTAAAAACAGGCCTTCTCCGCGCTCGCGAAGCTGCTGCATAGGCTCGCCCTCGGCAATCGGTTCAATCAAGACTAGCCAAGATTCACCAACAGAGAACCGAGAAGTCAGCACACCTCTCTCAGGCAGAGCCTCATCGATAAATTCGACATTGAAAGCGTCCCCATAAGCTTGCTTGGCCGTTTTAAGATCGCGAACGAGTAAATTAATATGGTGAATCCCTATCAAATCGAATTTTTCTGCCATCGAATAATCTCTTTTATCTGATGAGCGTCAGACCCTGAAGCTCTGTCTTAATAATCCCTTTGCAAATTACCTGCATTTTTACAATTCGTCTGGACTGCAGAGGTTAATTCTAAACACACAGGTTCTTTACGATGCCCTTGCGAGCGATCTGTCCTACGTAGCATCATGCTGCTTAGACTTAAGAGGAGCAGCTCCATGTCGAGCACGGAACGAAAGGCACTTGAACGCGAGACACAGGGCCTAGGCAACCATCCGGCCCTCCTCATAGTCGATATAATTAACGGATTTACCGATCCGACCTGTCCACTAGGCAGTGACGCGGACTCTATTGTCGCTGCGAATAGCCAGCTACTGAATGCTTTTCACGAGCGAAACTATCCAGTCTTCCTTACCACGGTCGTTTATGACAATGACGAGCAAGCTTCTGTTTTTCGCGCGCGAGTGCCGGCGCTAAATCTGCTCACACGAGGTTCGCACTGGTGCACCATTGACCCACGACTGCCTTTACTGGGGTCCGACGTATTGCTAGAGAAAACCCATGCCAGTGCATTTCACGGTACGGATCTCGCTGAGCGACTAAGGCGAGAAGGCGTTGACTCACTTATTGTTACTGGACTCACCACCAGTGGCTGCGTACGCGCATCCGCCGTCGACGGCCTGCAGCACAACTTTAAAGTCGTTATCCCCAAAGAAGCGACGGGCGATCGTGATACGAAAGCACATCACGCAAACTTATATGACCTCAACGCAAAATATGTCGATGTGTTGTCGCTAGAAGAGACTCTCCACCTGCTCTGAGTCCTAATTGGTCGTCAGACGGGACTCAGCTGGCGAGTCTGGGAACGAGAGGTTTCTAAAGAATCGAGTTAGCGCCGTGTGCAAGCTCTCTTTCACCATGTCAGCATTAGTGTTTTCCCAAAAGGTAATCAAGCCAGGCGCAGGGTATTGGGTATTTTTTATGGAGCGATCTCCACCCTATTTGATCCATAACGCCCCACTACCACTCAAGAATGGCGCTACGGGGGCCGCAATACTGATCCAGCGTTTTGACTCTACTCTGAGCGTCAATGGCCAGTTTCATGCCCTAATGTTGGATGACGCATATGTGCACCTCTAGAAACGAACGCGCCATCGTCGTAGCGTGAAGGCGCAAAAACTGAAACAGCATTTGGAAGCAAGGACAGCGGAAGTATTTTCGGTTTATTTACCAGCATCGCTCATACCGAGATATGCTACCCAACTGCAAGCGGGCCGTGCCCGATGCTTAGAGCAACCGCGTGGAGTGTACGAAGTGAAAACATTTTTTCTCGGCATAATGCTGGCGGCATCTAACGTAGCGACTGCAGCCGACGACATTTCGGGGTACTGGCAGCACCCCGAGGATCCGGTATGGATAGAAGTGGTACTGGACACCGGATTTGGTCTCGCAGTTCGAAATGACAACGACGACACAAGTGTCGGGTTTGCAGTGCTTAAAGACATCGCTAGTAGCAATCAAGCAGGGCTCTGGGTGGGTCAGGTATTCGTTCCACAATTGGATACTTACAAGTCCGTGGAGCTCACCTTACCCGACGCTCACACACTGAAGATGAAGGTAAATATTGGGTTTCTTAGGCGCTCACTGGAATGGACGCGTGTAGCCAAGGTTCCGATCAAGTCAGCAGATGACACCTAAATCAAGCATCTCTAATGAGAATGCCCTCGACAGAAAAACGGTCCACTTTTCACAATCAACAATTTCACAGTCTTAGGCGCCTTAACGCCAAAGCTGAATGAAAAATTACAGGCTATGAATCCGCAAATAAAATCTTATGTGGGTGGTGCCTGTTAATGAGCCGGTCATTTGGCATGACAAAATAGCTACCCAACTCGAATAGCGATCCTCAGAGTGTAGTCGTTACCAATGTCGGTTTCCGACCGCGACGTTACCGTCACCGCAGAGAATTTGAGACAGGCGATAAGCGCCTTTAATGACGTATTGTCGCCAGCAGATTGCGTAGACGTCTCTGAATAATTTAGATCGCCCCACCCGACTCCCGAGTCCTGAATCCTAAGATACAGACCAGAATCAGACTCATCCTCCCCTTCTAACCACAATGTGACCTCAACCTGCCCTTCCTCAGTTCCCTGTACGGACAAGGAGATCGCTGCAAGAACTGCCGTAAATGCACTCGACGGAGCCTGCCGAGTATCTTGCAACACATCATCCGACACCAAAAACCGTGTCTCAATCGGCGTATCCACAGAAGTCACCTCGAGTGCCATCTGCGCAAACTCAATAAGGTCTTTCAGATAAAATGATCTCTCTCGAGACGCCAACGCGTGCTCCGAAGCGGTGCGCTCGAGCATCAGGGTGTTAAGACTAAGATTGGCTTCCATAAATTCGCTGATGGCGATATCAAAATAACGCCGCTCGGACTCATGCATATCTTTTTGACGTATTGCATAGGTGAAGCGACTCAGCATGTCTAAGTGCGATGACAATACCTCATGAATCGACTCATTGATTGAGTCCTTCTCCGACAAAGACCGCATGAAGGAATTCATCAAACTCTGGCTCTTCAAGCGGTATCTGACGTAATTCAGCGTCGTCAGCAGTAATATAAAAGCAAGAAAGACAGGTACCAAGGAGCGCCAGACATTTGACGTCGCGGCACCCGCGGCCCGATAGGCTCGATAGGCATCGCTGGGCTGATAGAGACTATACGTGAACTCGTCGATACCCCGACTCGGATAGGTCACCTCGTAATTCAGGGCATTGCCGAGAGTTGCTTGGTCGCAGGCAATCCTACCCTCCCCTGTATCCCATACCAGCTGACAGTCTCCTGAGCGAGCATCGACAATGATGATGCGCATGGGCGTTACACCACCCGCCATTTGCTGACCAATGAGGTCAAGACTGCGATGGAGATCGGCAATCCCCACCCGAATGGAGACAAACCAAGAGGAAAACTCTTCATCACCCTTCGCGATCAACCGAGAACTAATGAACACTGGCTGAGGATTTGAAATGCGTAGTAAGGAATCAGCCTCTAGCTGATAAAGCACGTTTTCCATGCGGAACAACTCGGCTGTATCGAGGTCAATATGTGCCAAAAGAAGGCTGTCAGAGACATCAACAGTTTCCGACGTTAGTGCGGTGGGATAGCGACCGTGCGCTAGGAGATCTCCCCCCGGCGTCCGCTCGATGAGGAATGCTTCCACAAAATCGTAGCGCGAGTTTTTCAGCGCAAAGCCGAGCTGTTCAAACGAGGACTCAAGCCAAGCGCGGCGGGCCTCATTCGTATCCATGGCATCTAGCTCAGAGAGCCCATGCAGTGCAAACTGAACGGCCGTTTGAACGTCGCGTCCGAGCATGTCCCTAATACCCTCGCGTCTACTGGCATCCACCTCGAACCCGCGTTCAAACTGCTCCAATGCCACTTTTTCCGCCGAAGACAGGCGCGTCGTGACGTCCGCTATTAAAATAACGAAGATCACGAAGGGCACTGCAATGTACCCTAGGCTTGTCCGATCAATAGCAAACATAAAAAATAGTCACTCTAATTACCGTTCAAGCATAGCTCATCTACTCAACAGCGCCGAAAATAACGCGCCTACATTGATGGGATTGAGTGAATTGACTCTATAAAGCGCGATCTTTTACTTCGTCGAATGTACTAACTGCGCTTTACAATCGATTTATAGGACGTTTCTCACCACTACAATAGACGACAGACCTATCCACAAGGTATTGAACGCCACCATGGTCGGTAGCAATTTTCGTTCCGACACCCAGATCAACAATGCCGAGGTCACCAGCGTAATAATGTGCAGCTGCCAAATTTCTTTTTGCCAAATCAGCCCCGGAAGAATAACCGCGGCTTTTGCAACCCAAGCTAGCGCTTCTACGATGTTGTAGTTCACCCAGTATCCTGGCTCGAACCACATGCCATAGCTGCTAACTATCTTAGAAAAGCCAATCCGAGCATAAACCAATAGGGTTATGACTAGGAAAAGACAAAGCGCTACGGGTACTTCCACAGTTGCTTACCTATGCTGGCTAAAGTCCACATGTTAACGTGCAGCCGCTTACCATGAGGCTTTAGCCTGGTCTTCGTCCGAAAAATATTGGGACGATGCGTCGCTAAGCAATGGCACTCCTTAATTACAGAGTATCGACTATGTTGAATACAGACGTTGTCATAAAACGCTTTGAATCACCGGACGAATTGAGAACATTCGACAAGGGTCAGTTTGAGCTTGTAGAGGTCGGCGGCATGACCATCGGACGCGCCACCTATCAACCGGGCTGGCGCTGGTCTACTGACGTTGGGGCAGCGATGGACGAACTGTATTGTCAGGTTGAGCACGTTGGCATGGTGCTCTCTGGATGCGCGACGGTCGCTTTACCTGGTCAAGCTGTCGTTGAGATGAAGCCGGGAGACGTCTTTTACGTCCCCCCCCTGCCCCACGATAGTTGGGTTGTTGGCGAGGAGCCCTACGTCTCGCTGCACTTTCTCGGCGCTGCTTCTTACGCTACAACGAAAGAGTAACAAGACCGATAAAGGCGGATGTTCACACCGCCAAGCGAGCGAGGGCAAAACCAGCTTAGAAGCTCACACGCGCATCGAGCCCATACGTTGCCGGGGCACCCCAATAACTTATGGTCCACAAACCAAAGGGAATGGTGTTCTCCCGATACTCTTCATCAAAAATATTCCGTCCCCATGCTGAGACCTGCAAACGCGCAGTTTCACCAAGCGCGATATCACTCCAAGTAATTCGCGCATTGACCACGTCATAGGACGCTATTTGCCCGCTCACATTTTGATCACGATTGGCATAGACGACGTAATCATCTTTGAAGTTCCAGTCAACATGCGTATCCAGCCGGCCCCATGGGCCTGCCGCCATAGACCAGTCTAGAGCTACGCTGGCTGTGGTTTCGGGTGCATAGGGAAAGTCTTTTGAGCCTTTGACATCGACTCCCAGTTCGATGAACTCATCGTACTCTGCATCGAGTGTCCCAATATTGGCTGACAATCTTAGTGCGTCAGTGACCTGAGCCGTCAACTCAAGTTCTATTCCTTTGATCGTTGCGGCACCGGCGTTATCCACTGTTGATGCAGCACCGCCTGAGCCCTCTAGAAATACACTGAATTGCATATCGGATATGTCGTTCAGAAACGCGGCCGCATTCAACTGGATGCGATCATTCGCGAACCGCGCTTTGTAACCCAGCTCAATAGCCAGGACCTCTTCTGGATCAAAACTATTTATAAATGCATCAGCTGTCGGCGCCTCTCCATTGAAACCGCCCGCTTTCCAGCCTTGCGACACTTTAAGATAGCCCGTGCTTTCATCCGTCAGTGCGTAGCTGGCAACCGCTGTACCCGTGGTATTACTCCAAGAATCGTCGGCGCTGAGATCGAATGCACCGACGCCACCGGTCGAGGCATTAGGGTGTGTGATGTATTGATCTTTGTCTTCATTGGTGTATCGCAAGCCAGCCGTCAGTGTCCAGCGCGGTGCAGAAGCAGGGGTAAAGTCTGCCTGCCCGTAGAGCGCATAAGAAGAGTTATCCAAGCCATATTCGTTGTTATCCGTGGGTGAACCGAATAACCCAAAGAACGAAATGGGATTGTCGATATCGCCCTCTTCCGTAAAATAATAAATACCGGCCACATAACTTAATGACTCGTCGCTACCACTCACCTGAATTTCTTGCGAAAACTGTTCGTAGCTGGCAAAGCGCGCAGAGTGGAAGAGATCCATATTTGTACCATCAATATCCAGCTGATCTCGCCAGTCCAGATCTCGTTGCGCAGTAATTGACGTGAGCGTCATGTCGCCCAAATCCCAGGTCATTGTGAAGCTGTGACCCGTCGTTTCAGACACCTCCTCGATCGCGTAGTCGTTGCTAATTTCATCGGCACGACTGTTCCCGGAGTTAAGGTAGAGCGAGTGTAATCCAGCGAAATCTCCCAACCCAAAAAACCCGTAAACGGCTGGATCAACATTGGTCACCTGCCCCATATTTGGGGTGTTATCCGCAGAGCTGCTGTTGTAGTTGTAACGCCAGCTAAAGCGGTCCGTCACATCCGCCAGGATATCAACTCGAATTGCATCAGTATCCAGTGATGACAGTTCCGATGTCGACACAGGAGCGACAAACGGATTGTTGCCGACAGTAGGGTCTAAAAAGACGTTGTCGTAAAAACCATCGCGCTCACGCGACGAGTACGCGACGGAGGTCCTGATCGCACCCAAGCCCTCTCCAACAGTGCCTAAGGCGCCGGTATCGAGTCGCGCCCTCATAGCGCGCGCGCTGTAATTTCCCGCACCGAACTCAAGATAGGCATCGAACTCCTCACCGGGCCTTCGGGTGATGAGATTAATCGCACCGGCAACAGTATTCTTACCGTAGAGTGTACCTTGTGGCCCCCGAAGCACTTCGACCCGCTCCAACTCGGCGACATCAAAAATGCCGCCTAGATTTTTGCCTATAAACACACCGTCAAGATACATCCCCACCGTCGCTTCCCAGGTAATGGCCGGGTTGATTGTTGTCGAACCTCTGATTGCGAACGTCGCCGAGGTTGCTCCGCCCGGATTGGGTGCCACCTGCACGTTGGGTACATATAAGCCAATATCTTGTACGTTATACATACCTCGCTGCGCCACGTCCGCGGCGCCGAAAGCTGTGACTGCCAGTGGCGCGTCTTGAAGTGACTGCTCTCGCTTCTGCGCTGTCACAATAACTTCTTCAAGTGCCGGCTGTGCAACAACGACAGAGGACACAACGACGGAGGATATGGTCGCACTAAGTGCAGCGGAAATAGTCAGTAGCTTGCTCGGTGTTTTCATGGATCTACCCTAGTTACCATTCTGAGTACTGAGAGTACCAAGCCTTCAGACAGTCACATCGTCCGATCAGATGATGGGGTGCCGTACTCCGAAAAGCTTATTATCAGGGTGCAGAACTCTCAGTCTCAAACATGGCTGGAAAAAAAGATGCCCAGCCTGCCAGGGATCACTAAGCAACACATCACCGGGACGCGTGTAACTCCCGTGGGCGCCAATCTTATGCCATCGACATCGCGGGTGATGCCGAGGTGATACCGAGAAGACCAGCACCCACAAGCGCTACATTACGTTTTGCGCCAGGGTAATATCATCGTCCGGCCACACAGTTTCCGTAACGTCCACAACACCAACATCCAGACAAGCATGATCAGCGGCGTATCAGATATCAGATCGAGGGACCATGCGTAGTGACTCTGATGGTCGCTGTTTGCCGCACCAGCAACCTCATAGCCAAGGTCTGGAGGCATACCCAAGGCCGACAGCGATAACAAGTAAATCAGGGGCAGAAACTTGATAAGACCAGCAATTGCTAGGCTGAAATTAAACCACGCAATCAGCGTAACAATGGTCTTGAATTGGCTCATCGAATGCCTCCACTGACCTAGCCAACTGCCACAACCGACTTGACTCATCGTTGCCAGATAGTCAGTGTGGAGCGCTTCGTATACAACACAACTGTAATCGGCCCGTGTATTTATGACCATGGAAAACAACAAATCGAAGCGACCAGCCGGCCTCTCGGTTGGAATAGGACTTATATTCGGGGTTGTGCTTTATCTATTAACAGATGAGAGCGTCTGGATTGGGGTCGGCATCGCATTGGGCGCTGCCAGAGAAATTCGTCAACAAGCCTAGTTCCGGTTCACTTCAGCGCCCTTGCACGCTAAGACAAGAACGCCACGAACCGAGCGTCTCTGCAACATCGATACACAACGGACACAGTGAAGGATTTGCTTTTTTATGGACACTCTAGCCGCATCAATTGATGCCTTCATGGCCCCCCTAGCCAGCGCGCTCTCGGCTTTTGTTTTTTTCGCGGTTCCGCTCTTCGGCGAGCAGGTGCCTCTCGTTGTCATTTGGCTGGCAGTGGGCGCGCTATTTTTTACCGTTTATCTCCGCTTTATCAACGTACGCGGCCTTTGGCTAGCATTTCGTCACGTTCGAGGTGATTTTAAAGACCCGTCTGCCGAAGGTGAGATCAGTCATTTCAGGGCGCTCGCTACAGCTATCTCAGGTACCGTGGGAGTGGGTAATATTGGCGGAGTTGCCGTTGCCATCAGCCTAGGCGGCCCGGGAGCTGCCGTTTGGCTATTTGTCGCAGGATTCTTGTCGATGTCGACGAAGCTTATTGAGTGCACCCTCGGCGTTAAATATCGGCGGGTCCACGAGGATGGCACCGTATCAGGCGGCCCCATGTACTACTTAGACGCCTATTTCTCTGAGCGTAGCTGGCCCCGAGCAGGACGAGTGCTGGGCAGTATCTATGCCCTAGCTCTTGTCATTGGCTGCTTTGGCGTAGGTAATATGTTTCAGTCCAATCAGGCTTATCAGCAAATGCTAGTCATAACAGGCGGTCAGTCGAGTTTTCTTGCCGATTACTCGCTGCTATTTGGCATCGGCTTAGCCACGATTGTGGGTTTGGTCATCATCGGTGGCATCACATCAATTGCTCGCGTCGCAGCCTATATCGTTCCGTTTATGGCAGGTATCTATATTGTCGGCTGCCTCATCATTATCAGCATGAGCTGGCAAAATATACCGCTGGCTATCGGCACCGCGGTATCAGGCGCCTTTGGTACTGATGCCATGGCCGGCGGGGCGCTGGGCGCCATGATTATGGGGTTTCAACGTGCGCTCTTTTCCAACGAGGCGGGGCTTGGCTCAGCCTCCATCGCTCACTCGGCAGTAAAAACGCGAGAACCCGCGTCCGAGGGTTTGGTAGGCTTGCTGGAACCCTTTATCGATACCGTAGTCGTCTTAACGCTCAGTTCGCTAGTCATACTCACTACGGCGATACCAAATGGCCTGATGGGCGGTGAGCTCTCGGGAATAGAAGTGACGTCGGCCGCATTTGGCTTTCACTTACCCTGGTCACCCTATCTAATTGCCTTTGCCGCCATCCTGTTTGCGTTCTCCACAGCACTCGCCTGGTCTTACTACGGGCTACAAGCCTGGAATTACCTGGTTGGCATAGGGCGCTGGCGCACACTGAGTTTCCAGTTAGTTTTTCTGACCTTCTTTGCCCTAGGATGTGTCCTCGAGTTGAGGGCAGTGCTGGATTTCTCGGACGCTATGATCTTCTTGATAGCGCTGCCAAACTTAATTGGTCTCTACCTATTCGCGCCACTGGTCAGACGAGAGGTAGAGACCTATCTTCGCGAGGTCAGCTAACTAGTAGGGCCTGTCACCCTCGCTGACCACTCGGTGCAGGGCGCGGCTTGCGGGTAGAAAGTCATTAACCGGCTTGTGCTGAGTACTACGGTTATCCCATAGCACCAAACTATTAATCGTCCAGTTGAAACGACACGTGTACTCGGGCAGCACGCAATGTTGGTAAAGGAATGAAAGCACTTCCGACGACTCAAGGGCAGACACACCTTCGATGTGAGATGTGAATAACGCATTGACAAAAATGACCCGCTTTCCGGTTTCAGGGTGAATTTGAATCACCTTATGTCTAACGGGTGGGTTATCCGAAAGTGCATCTGCAAGCCGCTCCCGCCCACCGGGCTCGGCAAGGCTCTCTTTAAATCCATGCGAAAAATCGTGAACTGCGACCAATGGTTCTAGATAGACCTTCATGCCCTCAGACAAACCATCGTAGGCTGATGTCATGCTGGCGAACAACGTATCGCCCCCAACCTCAGGAATAGTGACACCTTTCAGAACCGTGACAGATGGAGGGTGCTGGCGAAAGGTCATATCTGAGTGCCAGACCTCGATCTTCGAGGGGTTTGTAGGCGTGCTCTCGAGCAGCATGACCTCGGGAATATTATCGACAGTGCCGTAAGCCGGGTGTGTCTGAAGGGGACCAAATAACCTAGCGACATCCCGCTGTTCACTTGGCTCAATCTGCTGATCTCTAAAAAACAGGACCTCGTGCTCATTGAGTAGCTCGCGAATGGCTCTAATGCCGCCGTCAGCCAACGCCTCGCGTACATTTAGCTCAGACACCTCAGCGCCTAGTGCACCTGCGACCCTTGTCACTCTCATGCTTCCCCCCACAGAGACTCTTTCCATCTCAGTGTCTTGCCGTTCGTAGGCCGCTGAGCCAGGCCGAGAAACAGATATCAGAACGTACACAGCGGGTGCGAGAGCTTATCAGCCCCCACATTGATACTGCCATCCTCCAAAACAACTAAATGAACCCAGGGATCTGACTGAAGCGGGCTAACTTATATCCAATGCGTAAGGTTTTAGCACATCGAGCGGTATAGCCCGGAGCGTCACAATATTGGTCGCTCTCAAATAAATTCGTGGCGCCTTACCTACTCGGTGTGCCTGCTCCCAGCGGAGCGCGCAAAGACACCAACGGTTTCCCTCAACAAGTCCCGGGAAATTGAACTCGGGCCGCGGTGTCGTCAAGTCATTACCCGCTGAGGCCGAGTACGTCAAAAACTCATCGGTCATCAACGCACAAACGGTGTGCGTGCCCAAATCGTTGGGGCCCGTATTACAGTGACCGTCGCGATAAAAACCGGTAACTGGATCTGAGCAACACAGAGCGATAGGTTCGCCAAAAACGTTTTGCTGCGACTCGGGTAAACCTTCTGCCTTCACTGAAACCTCCACTTTTGGCGCTGAAAACCAGCCCACAACTTGTCCCGTGTCGCTTGAAAATACTATACAGCCAATATCACCAAGGTAGATCTTCTTTTAACACAGTTGCTGCAATTGGGGTGCTCACTTACGTCTTCTATATCGGCCACATCAAACATAAATGAACCAAGCCAAAAGGGTTCTAACACCCACCAGCAGGACGAGAATACCAGTCAGCTGCGCGACGCGCTGATGGGCAACACCTTCTATGACAAATCGCCCGCCGACAACACCGCCGATAGTGACTGCCATCAGCAGTGGTGCCCCTACTGAAATACCCATGAGGACCGCATCAGTGCCCATTTTTAGCGCCTGTCCGGCGAGACCACTTAACGAATTGATCAAAATAAAAAAGCTGCACAGCGCTGCGATCGTTTTAGCAGAGGCCCACCGCAAGTGATGTAATACGGGCGCGAGAAAAATACCGCCGCCGATACCAACCATCCCAGACACGAAGCCAAGTCCGCCTCCGATGATACTGGCTAGTCGCGATGACTGGGGAAACGACTCAGACTCATCCGGCGCGCGACGCAATAGCAGGCTGATTGCAGCGCCGATCAAACAAACGCCCAGTAGAAAAAAATAGACGCTGGCAGTGATCGAGATCAGGCCGCCGATGAATGCCATAGGAACAGAGGTCACAAAAAAGGGAGCTGATGTCCGCCAATCGAAGTTCCTGCGATACACCGCTAGATAACTGCCAACCGCGACTACAGCGATATTACAGGGCAATGCAATGAGAGGGATAAGCTCAGCGGGCTGCCCACTCAATGCAAGTAAGGCGATGTAAGTAGAGCCACCGCCAAAACCGACAGCCGAATAGAGCGTGGCCACAATGAAAAAAGCAAATGCAAGCATGACGGTGATGATCACACAGTTGTTAGACCATAGACCAGCCGCCGGCGTCCGCCCTCGCTTAAGGGGCCGTTGCGCAGACGACCCGCTTTACGTCTAATCGCCGACTTACAAGGTCAGGTTCGCCAGCCAAATCGCCTGATACGGCTCAAACGTCAACATCGGGTCATCACCATCAAGGTCCACCGAGGAGCCACTAATCAAATCGCTCCACGTATTGTTACCGACCAAATTGAGCGACGCCAACGCTACATGTGTAACAGTCCGCGTAACATTGTAAAGGCAAAATATACTTTGCCTGCGATCTTGGCTTTGCCGCCAGAAACCAAATACGGATCGTCCGCAGTTAAGCGTGTACTGAGTGGCATTAGGATGAAATGCCGGCTGCTGCTGACGAATTGCAATCAGTGCTTTCAACGCTGACAGACAGTTTGCATGCGGACTGCGCTGATTGTTAAGTGCCACTGACAGGTCCTCAGCATTCCACTGATGGCGATTAATCGCACGATTGTGCCCAGTGTTCTTCACCCGTGCCATGTCGTTCGGCGTCGCCAAGAAACTGTGAATATAAATGGCTGGTATCCCTTCCAGCCCCAATAAGACCGCATGTGCCAGCACCATCCGCTGCAGAGTCATATCGACGGGCTCATTCGCATCGCGAAACGCATCGAACAACGAGATGTTGACCTCATAAACACTGCGCTCGCCGCCCGCTTGCTCACGCCAAGACAGCAGCGCACCATTGTGCTGCAACCGGTCAATCATCGAATTTAACTCGCCATCACTGAGCAAGCCCTCAACAGGCCGAAGGCCTATCCCATCGTGCGACGCTAAAAAATTGAAGTAAGTCGTGCCCAAAATAGCGGGCGGCATGCTCATGAGCCAGCGAGTCAGTCTTGAGCAATCAGCCTCTATTAGGGTGTGCACTAACAGTGGCGGTAAAGCAAAGTTATAAATGCAGTGAGCCTCATCGCGCTGACCAAAGTAGGCGAGATTCTCGATATTAGGGACGTTCGTCTCAGTAATGATGATGGCGCCAGGCTGAACCGCCTCGATGAGTGCACGTAGCAATCGAACTAAGTCATGCGCCTCCGGCAAATTAATGCAGGTTGTTCCGGAGCGTTTCCACGTAAAGGCGACAGCATCGAGCCTAAACACTCGGACACCTTGATCGAGGTACAAGCGAATAATCCGGACAAACTCGAGTAATACGTCGGGATTAGAAAAATCGAAGTCCACCTGATCATGACTAAATGTGCACCAAACCTGTCGCTCACCGCCAATAGTCTGCACTGGCATGAGCAACTCGGTCGTTCGGGGTCTGACAACGCGGGAGGCATCAAACTGCTGATCCGGTGCAAAGAAGTAACCCTTTCCGGGATCGACTCCCCGCTTGAAATTATCAAACCAAGCGGAGCGACTCGAACAGTGGTTCAACACCAAATCAGCCATGAGTGTGTACTCGTTAGCCAGTGCGCTGACGTCCTCCCAGTTACCCAGTGCTTGATTAACAGACGAGTAATCCAGCACCGAAAAACCGTCATCCGACGTCCAGGGGAAAAAAGGTAAGACGTGCACCCAGGTCACACTGTCTTTCAACCACCGCCGGCAAAAATCAGAGAGGACTTTGAGGGGTTTTTCTCCCCCACCTAGAATTGAGTCACCGTAGGTAATCAAGGCAACGTCTCGCTGCGACCAGAGATCAGCAGACTCCCCCACCGTAGTGGCATTCTCGGTACTATTCGAGGCCGAAGCCGCGCCAATAGTGGTTACAAGTTGCGCTGCAAAGTCAGCGACACCAACAGCGCCCAATGTGTCCGCATACAGCTGAGTAGCGAGATACTTTATTCGACTTTTGTGGTCTGCCACTACCGCCCCCGAGCTGAAAACTCTTTATGGTCCTCCTCAACCGCATGCACCAATCGCTCGTAGATATCGGGCATGGCACTCACGACTCGAGACCAGGTTGGCATAAACGGCGCGTCGAGCGGCCGCTCCAGAAACTGCTTACCCGCCTCGAGAATATTGGTAGCAAAAAGCTCTACTGCTTGCTCTTCCGCATGCGTATCGAAGTCTAGGCCATTCATCATAGCGTCTCGACGAAAGCTCTCAACATAATCCAGCGCCAACCGATAATAGGTCGCTTTTAGCGTTCTAAATGTTTCCTGGCTAAACACTTCACCCTGAATGGCCAGTTTACGTATCAGCGACTTTGTAATATCTAGCGACATACGGGCAAGGCCACGTTGCATATCATTTGCCGAGAGGTCTTGGTGCTTATGATCGTAAAAATCCGTCAACTCCACCTGACAGATGCGATTGGTACTGTTGTTTCGATACATCTCCGATGCCACACCCATCTCGAGCCCCCAATCGCTGGGAACGCGCATATCAGTCAATAGGTCTCGACGAAAAGCAAACTCTCCCGCAAGCAAATAACGGAAACTATCGAGGTAATTCAAAAAGTCATTTTCACCCTTGACCCGCTTCATTGCGTGAATCAAAGGCCCAACCAATAGGCGGCAGGCGCGACCGTTCAACTTGTTATCGGCAACCCGAGCGTAATAACCCTTGCAAAATTCAAAGGAAAATTGCGGGTGCGCAACCGGATAGATCAAGCGTGCTAAAAGACTTCGATCATATGTGAGAATATCGCAATCATGTAAGGCCACAGCGTCCACACGAGACGTTGCCAATATATAGCCCATGCAGTACCACACATTACGGCCTTTACCGGGCTCATGCGGAGCTAGTCCGCGGGTAGCCAACTCTGAATGAATAGCGCGAAGCCGAGGTCCGTCATGCCATAGCACGCGGTGTTGCTGAGGTAATTTAGAAAAGAACTGCAGGGCGGACTTGTAGTCATCCTCATCCGCCCTATCCAGTCCTACAACGATTTGAGAGAGGTAAGGCACCTTGGTCAGTTCTTCTCTGATTTTTGGCATTGCCGGTGTTTCGAGCTCTGAAAAGAGCGAGGGCAAAATGAGACCTAGAGGTCGCGTATTTGAGAAATTGACGAGCTGTGCCTCGATTTCCTCAACAGCGGTATTGCGGAGGTTGTGCAATGTCGCGATGTACGGCGTTTGATAAAAATCAGCCATTAAACTTCCCATCCTATGCTAGTCAAAATATCCAATATGCCCTTCGCCCAGGCTTCGGGTCCTGCACTGTTAGATAGCCAGGTCGGACCTGACCGAGTCAGCTCCAAAGCCCTACCTCGGTTATTGCGCATGAGTAACGCGTAATCAGCGGTCTCTAACAACTCTTTATCATTTGGCGCATCACCCGCTGCAATCGCGACCACATCCGGCGAGAGCTCTCGCTTTAACAAGGCCTGAAACCACTGTGCGGCAATACCCTTGTTGTTTGGACCCATAAGATGCACGAACCGTCCGCCGGCCGATACACAAAAACCAATACGGGTGAGCACATCGCTAAATGCAGACAGAGCCTCCTCACTATCACGCCAGTCGAGCGTTTCAGAATACAGCCGCTGCTGTGCCCGCCGCGCAGACGCTAGGTCGAGACCCGTGATATCCGCGACTTCGGAAGAGCGCATATCGGTGAGTGATTTAAATCGGTAAGAGCTGCCCAGATCGAGCGCCTCGAGAACATCACATAACGCTTGGCGCTTAACACCAAATTCTCGCACCCAAAAGCCGTCGAATAATTTACTACCCATTGGACACCGGATGTCAGCATCGACTGGCACATAGAGCGCGGCACCATTCTCAACGATAAATCCGTGAGTAAGATTCATGGAACTGCGGAATTCCACGACCTCACTGTAGGTCTTACTCGTTGCTGGAACGATGGGAATACCACCCGCGCCAACTCTTTCCAATACCGATCTCGCAGCTTCGGCGCTGTAGGTATCGTGGTCCAAAAGTGTTCCATCAAGATCGGTATAGATGACAGGTAAGACGCTCACGATTGAAGTCGCTCATAGACAATACATCGATCGGCCTGCAACTCCCAAACGTCAGCACTTAACTCCGGTAACACCTCGATAGCATGGTACGTGAGACGCCGGAAGCTCTCTATAAACTCGGCCACCTCTGACGCTGACATGCCCGTAACCGACGCGTGTCCGCCACCCATTTGCCTGCGCGCAACCAGCCGACTTTCTTGCTCTAAACGCCATGCAAAAACCGACTCAAAACTCGGCGATCTGAGCATACTCAATCGGTCGATACGATCGAAAATCTCAGCATAGGGGCCTTTCAACTGGTCATTGACATAGGCCCTCCACGTACCCCCGTTGTCATGCGTGAATTCAAAATTACTCACCGGAACTGACAAAGCAAGTTGACCTTGGGGAGGAATCCCAACACACCAACCCTCCAGCAAAATCACGGTAGGCTTTGCACTCATTTGGATTTTACGCACCAAATTAGTGCGATCATCTGCCAGTTTGTCGAAGACAGGGAGCTCCACGGTAGTGCACTTAGGATCGATAAACGCCGCTAAGGCGTCGCGCAATCGATCGCAATCGTGCGTCCCCGGCACACCCCGAGTAGCCAAAAGTGGATGGATCGACCTAGCCAGGTTTTGCCTCTCCATCCGCGTTAGGTAAAAGTCATCTATCGATACGACATGGCAGTCAATATCGAGCACACTAGCCATCATCTGGCTTAAATAGTCGCTTAGCGTCGACTTGCCGGACCCCTGAGCACCATTGATCCCAACGATCAAAGGCCGCTCGTGTACTACCGCAAGCTCAGATAAACGGCATGCGTAGGCATTGAAATAACGAGTCGCATTTGTTCGAAAAATATCACTGAGCCCTTCAGCTTGAGCGAAATTTTCGAGAAACTGCTTAAATTTGATGTTGCACCTCACCCGTTGTTATCAACAACGCAAAAAACACACGTTACAGCAACTTAGCGCAACGCAGACGTCTGACGCCTGGGCTAGAGCACTGCAAAGACCGTGCCTACTTTTCCTGGCGCGCCCAACGGCGCATTTTAGTTCACAGACAAAGATCGACCCTGTAGTCTCAAACCGGAATGCAGTCAGCTCAGGGACGTGATGCCATGTTTAATAATAATGATTGGCTTGGACAGCTAAACGAGGACGTTATCGATCCAGAGCGAGAAATTGTTGATCCACATCATCACTTGTGGCCCCAGCCTGCAATGGCATACAACATAGAAGAATTTCTTGCGGACACCTCAGATGGACATAACGTCAGTCAAACTGTGTTTATGGAGTGCGGTGCCGCCTACCGGCCGGACGGCCCTGAGCACCTGCGCTGTGTGGGCGAAACGGAGTTTATTGCAAACGCGGCCAAGATAGCACGAGCGGTACCGTCGGCCTCTCAAATTGCGGGGATCATTGCCCACGCAGACTTGAGAGATGAGCAGCTAGAGGAGATATTGGATGCGCATGCAGAGGCCGCTCAGGGGTTGTTTAGAGGCATTCGTCATGCGGGGGCGGCAGCGGGTGATATCGAGGGCTTGACCATCCCGGGGCCGGCCGACCGTGATCTCATGAAACAGGATACCTTTATACAGGGCCTCGGGCGTCTAGGTGAGAGGGGACTGACTTATGACACTTGGCTCTATCACTTTCAAATCACGGATTTTGCCCATCTCGCGAGTGAAATCCCGGGCACGACTATGATTCTGGATCACTTTGGCACACCACTTGGCGTGGGAAGCTTCGCCGCTGATCGAGATCGTATCTTTGAACAATGGCGGGAGGATATAGCGCGGGTAGCAGACTGCCCCAATGTATTTGCCAAATTAGGCGGTCTAGCGATGCCCGACAATGGGTTTGGATGGCATGAAAGACAGCTGCCACCGTCTTCCGATGAATTTGTCGATGCGCAGTCGCGCTACTACCACCACGCCATAGCGTGCTTTGGACCAGAGCGCTGCATGTTTGAGAGTAATTTCCCTGTGGATCGTCTCTCAGTGGGGTATCGCGTGCTGTGGAATGCGCTGAAGAAAATGGCTGCCGATTATTCACCGGCAGAGCAAGACCTTATGTTTTCAGGTGTCGCGCGTAAGGTGTATCGTCTTAGTCCGTCATCCTAGTGATGCTGCTTCGACTCATCGCTATCATCGCCATCCTCGGCGCGGCCACAGTCAGCGGAGCAGACATCGATCCCCTCATCTCCCTCACTGACAGCGAAGAAGACTATAACTTAAGTGCGGGCACTGGTATCTATCGCGTGCACTACAACTACACCGGTCAAGATTGGACCCATGCCGATGTTGCAGGCATCAAAGTAGAGACCAAGAAGCCCATAGCGATTTTACCAATGCAATACACTGAGCCATCGGGGATGCAACCCGGCGCCATGGTTGCTGGCAGACATGTCGGTAAAGAGTGGAACACGATCACGCAACGCGCGATGGCGACGCGATTGACCGCTAGAGGCTTTTTTGTTTTGACGCCCAGCATTACGCAGTACGGAGAAAATCTGCAGGGGTTTCAAGCCTTAGAACACTTCATTGCGGGCGTGCACAAGGGAAACCGCCACGTCCAAACGATTCTTCTGACAGCAGACGCGGACACCCCAAATCCACAAAATCCGCTTCCCGGCCCACAAATGCTGGTGACCGGAACCCACCAGCGCAATATAGCCTGGGAAAATACCCTACAGAATCACATGACGGACTTTTACCAATCGATAGGACTGACAAACCGCGGCGCTCGAGTCCGAGGTGGCTTGTCTGATGTCGAAGGTTCCTCAGCTGCCTGGCACCCGTTAATTGAACGTGCGGCGGAGTACGGCCCTGAGGTGGCCATTTTGGAAGTTGCACGCGCCGTAGATATTGTCGCGCGGGCCGGCAGTATCAAACAGGGTGAGACTTGGGCCGCACCGCTATTTGATGCGATTGCAGACGCTATGCTTGCGTGGACGCGACGCAATGAGTTGGCGCCCCGCTCTCCCAATAACGATCTACCGGAAACTTAAGACAATGACACCAGTGACGCATAACCTCGCGTCACAATGGATCAATAGATTCAGCTGATGGCCACGCGGTCGAGTGGGCCGATGCGGTTGTCTAGTTGAAACTCATGCTAAATATAATGGCAGCGGGTGCACGATTGTCGCTAACGCAGGACGAAGATCTACTCAGTGGGTTTTCTATGGTCCCAATGAAGGCTTCCTTTTATTCTGCTTCAATTTATTCCGCTTCAATTTATTCTGATTCAATGGCCAGTTACAGCAGTCTTGGGAGCTCAATAACAATTCTACGAATCTGAGCCTCTCGGTCTCACCTCATAACCTCGCTCCTCTGGCTCATCGTCAACTATCTGAGCCGGAAAACCCGCGGCCAGCACACTCGCTCCGCAGGCTTCCTCTAACCGGCGAATGATATTAGGAGACCATTCTCGCTCACCAAACCGTGACTGCCCGTCTTCAAAGATGTCGATCAATTTAGGGGAGATCTCCAACGGCACACCAGCCTGATCGGCCATACTCTGAAATAAACCTATGTCTTTCAGCACTAGGTCCATCGTGAAGTTGATATCGCGACTACCGTTTAAGATTACTTGGCTTTCTGTTTCATGAACGAAGGAATTACCCGACGATATTCGAATAGCCTCGTATACAGTAGCCAAATCTAGATCCGCCTTACTCGCGGTTACCAAAGCCTCGCAAAGACTGACTAAATTGGCCGTAGCAAGATAGTTAGTCATTACCTTTATCTTAGAGGCGCTCCCTAGAGGGCCGCTATGGAGCACCCGGCGCCCAAGAATGGTCAGTAACGGTAAGACATCGTCGAATACCGATCGCTCACAACCGGCCAGAATAGCGATATTGCCCGTCGCTGCTCGATGACACCCACCCGAGACAGGACAATCAGCGGGACTCGCACCTCGGTCTTGTACGATCTTGCCAAGCCGCTGCACTTCAAGGTGATCGGTCGTGCTCATCTCTATCCAAATCTTGCCGGGACCTAGCCCAGCAATCACACCGTCATCGGCTTCCATGACCTCTGCGCAAGCCCTTGGGCTTGGCAAACAGGTGATAATTACATCTGACGCGCTCGCGAGTGCGACTGGAGAACTAGCCCACTGCGCGCCCTCTTCTAAAAAGGGCTGCGCTAGGGCTGGGTCCAGATCGCGCACGATAAGAGGCACCTTATTGCGGAGTAAACTTCCTGCCAGTTTTGAGCCAACGTTTCCTAGACCAATAAAACCTACAACCACTGAGACCTCCCGCCGTTTTTATTGTAACTTCCATATCGCACGTCGCATGACGAGTGTGTCCGCAAAGCACTAAATTGTCGATCTGAGGAGAATAAAAAGTGAGAGCAGCCGTTTGTAGAACATTTGGCCAGCCCCTGACGATTGAAGAATTACATATTTCCGATCCAGGCCACGGCGAGGTTAAGGTCAAACTTACCGCCTGCGCGATCTGCCACAGCGATATCACGCTCGCCACTGGAGGCTGGGGGGGTGATCTACCGGCAGTCTATGGACATGAAGCTGCTGGCATTGTCGTCTCAGTAGGACCCGGTGTCATTGGATTACAAAGTGGTGACCATGTGGTGGTGACACTCATACGTTCATGCGGTCATTGCCACTTTTGTACTCAGGCCATTGAGACCCAATGCGATAACAACTTCAACTTAGATCAGCAAAGCCCACTATCGGATAAAAAGGGGCAGACTATTGTCCAGGGGCTCAACAGCGGGGCCTTTGCGGAGCAGGTGGTGGTAGAGCAAAGTCAGGTTTGCGCTATTCCTCACGATATCCCCCTCGATGTCGCATGTATTTTAGCCTGTGGCGTCTTGACAGGCTTTGGTGCGGTCACGAATACAGTCACAATCAAGCCTGCCAGTACGGTCGCCATTGTCGGCTGCGGCGGCGTGGGCATAAATAGCATTCAGGGAGCAGTCCACTCCGGCGCGGCGCGCATCATTGCGCTCGACTTATTGGACGAAAAACTGACATTGGCACACCAGTTCGGTGCCACGCATTCCGTTAACAGCGGGCGGCCAAACTGTGTCGAGCAAGTCCTAGCACTTACCGATGGCCGAGGTGTTGACTACGTCTTCGTGACTGTTGGTGTAAAAGCCGCGATAGAGCAGTCGCTGTCTCTCCTCGCCAAATCGGGCACAGCCGTTATCGTAGGCATGCCCGCATCTGGCGTGCTGGCAGAGTTCGACCCAGCTGCGCTTGCGGCTAACGGTCAATCTCTGATCGGCTCAAAAATGGGGTCAGCCTCCGTCAAACGCGATATTCCAAAGCTTGCGGCTCTGTACCAATCGGGAGACTTAAGGCTGGATGAATTAATCAGTAAGCGTTACGTACTCGACGAAATCAACGAGGCAATTGCATCAGTCAAACGCGGCGAAGCACTGCGTAACGTGGTCATTTTTTGATGATTATCAAAGACTTTGAGACCTTTGTTGTAGGTAACCCACCACCCCGGTTTGGTGGGCGATATTTTATATTTGTTAAGCTCGTCACTGACACCGGGATAATAGGCTACGGCGAAGTCTACTGCGCCACGTTTAGCGCCCATACAGTAGAGGCGATGCTTAAAGACACAGCTGAGCGCTACGTTGTCGGGCATGACCCGTTTCACATTGAACGACTATGGCGACGTGTCTATGGGGCCGGATACACGCAGCGTCCAGATGTATCGTTAGTCAGTATTCTCTCCGCACTTGAGATGGCCTGCTGGGATATTATTGGTAAGGCCTGCGACAAGCCCGTATTTGAATTGCTGGGCGGACAAGTTCATGAGCGCCTGCGTAGCTATACCTATATTTACCCGTCAAAAGGCGATGTTTATCCCGACAAGTCGGACGATGATCATGTCTATGTCAACCCCGACAGAGCCGCAGAGCGCGCACTTGATTACGTCGCACAGGGCTTCACAGCGGTCAAATTTGATCCCGCGGGTCCCTACACCGTGTTTGATGGGGGCATGCCGACGGGCGAAGAGTTGGATCGGTCAGAGGCTTTCACACGACGAATTCGGGAGGCAGTTGGCGGCGAGATTGATCTACTGTTTGGAACCCATGGACAGTTCTCGCCCGCTGGCGCTATACGGCTAGCTAAACGGCTTGAGCCACTTGATCCACTGTGGTTTGAGGAGCCAGTTCCGCCCGACAATATCCAGGCCATGGCGCGAGTCGCTGGCAGCACTTCCATACCGATTGCTACCGGTGAGCGACTCTGCACTAAATACGAATTTGCACAGGTATTGCAGGATAACGCCGCATCGATCCTACAACTCAATCTCGGGCGAGTGGGCGGCTTGTTAGAGGCCAAAAAAATTGCAGCCTTAGCGGAAGTGCACCACGCTCAACTAGCACCACACATGTATTGTGGACCTATCGTGGGTGCGGCCAATATCCAGCTCGCCACCTGCTCCCCAAACTTTTTGATTTTGGAAGGCATAGAGAGGTGGACGGGCTTCCAAGCTGAATTGCTCGATAAGCCCGTGACATGGCAGGACGGCTACGTCATCCCCTCCTCGCAACCTGGACTGGGCGTCTCGCTCAATGAGGCCGTGGCCAGGGCTCACCCGTGGGAGGGAAACGATCTGCACCTTGAAATGGGGCAAGATCCCGTCAGGTAACCTACATCAGTCAGTAGATCGACGATTACTGCTCAACGAAAGGCGGTGGCCAACCGAACCTACATCGATGTCTGAGTTTGGTAGTTGCGCATCTGGTTAGATGGCGGAGAGGAAGTTGGCATTCTTCGATCAGTATGACGTAGCGGCGCTTAAGCCTCTGTGATGATGAATATAAATAGAGGTTAGTACCAAATCGTTGCGTTTTTGGTGGCATTTTGCGGCATTAGAGTTCGACAATTTATGTTGGGTAGGGAGGAGGGCTTATAGGTGCCGAAAGTTCCTTCTGAGCTAAACGGACGCCAAGTCCGCGGCCTGCGTCCGCCTGGGCTACATGCCGTGAATCGCGTTCAGGGACTTCACCTGATTGGCCCGGCACCGCAGGGCGCCATATTGAAGATCCAACTGCTCGCACGCGTCTTTAATGCTGAAACCTTGATCAAGAACCATTTAACCCGCTTAGCGTTTGAACTCACAGGAAAAAGTACGTCTGGTATACATCTGAACACCCCTCCATTGGTGGTAGACTGCCACCTAAAAGCGTGTCCAAAATCAGCTAATCACAAAGACCACCGCTGTAACAATGATGGAGGTAGTGACGAGTCTTGTTTCCATGGGGAACCCATTTATTGTTGTAGAAATTAGCCCGCTGCAATGGGGAAGAAAGGGCCACTGAGATTGCTTGCCAGATTTGATAGAAAGCGTTTTACGGCATGTCACCGATGCTACGCAGTAATCACCTATTAATAATTAATCTTCTCGAGCTTTGTGAGCTTAGCGTGTCGATGCTTTGGTCGGTTGGTGTGATGGTGGACTGAGCGACCTAAAAGCTACCGCCTAACAGGTAGCCATTGCCACCAATATAAAATCTATCGCCGTCGATCACAGTGCGCTGAAGATCAACGGGTAGCTCAACATCTATCTCAGTCCATGTCTCACCCGCATCTTGAGTAGTTGCAGCGAAGCCACCCAGCGAAGTCGGGTAACGATCGCCAACGACGATACCCGTTAAACCGTCGGAACCAAACTCAATATCCCTAATGATGTCGATCTCAGGCCCGGTATCAATCCGGGACCAGGTGTCTCCGTCATCTTTAGAGAAGTAAAAAATAGCTGCAGCTTCAGGTCCCGCGCCCTCAAGTCTTCCGCCCACAAACCACGTGCTTCCATCGTTGGGCGTTCCGAGCGCAACAGCACGTGTAATAATCGCATCGTCAACACTCACTGCCTTGAGGTTGAACCAGTCTGCGAAGCCAGCAGTGGATGGGCGGAAGAACACAGGTGGAATACTGTCAATCGATCCAGCCCCGTAAATGCCGTCAGAAGTCGATGCAAGATTGGCGATCTGGTAGACCGCGCGCTCGCCATTGAGGTTTGATTCTTCAAAGGTCTCCGTTGGCGTCCAGGTCAAACCATTGTCGTCACTGTAGGCCATGAGTCCTGCCGTGTTACTCATAGCCATGAGACCACCATTGGGGTGCTCGATCAATTGGCCGCAGTTAGACATGTAGACGCGGTTACTCTCTGTATTGTTGTTTCCATACCAGAGCAAATTTTTCCAACTTGTTCCGTCCCATTTGCGCGCCAGAACTCGCTCATAATCAGGATCAGTGTCGTAGTCACGCCCGCACAGCAAGACCTCGCCGTTTGAGGAAGAACGGATGTCGAACACATATAAATCATTGCTTGGATGCGCCTGCTCGAATGTCACACCATAATCCCTACTCTTCCATAGGCCACCGCCATTACCGCACCCCACCCACACATAATCAGGTGTAGTGTGCAGCGCGTAAATGGGACCGATACCCTTACAGGGGTCATTTAGGCTGATATCAACAGAAGCTACAGAGTCGATGACAGACCAGTCAGAACTATCGGAATCGTCGTTGTCGTCCGAATTCGTCGTGTCATCATCAGACGAGTCACTAGACTCGCCATTAGTAATGTCAATCGCGGCTTTTATAAGGCCGATACTCAAACCGTCAGAGTCCGGGACTGATTGATCCGCCAGAGGGTCAGAGCCTGCGGCTCTCTCTTCCAGGTCTGAGTAGCCGTCGTTATCGTCATCATCATCAAGCGTCAGCGTAGAGGCCGCAATTTGCTCCTGTGTCGCGCCGTCATTCCAATCATCGGGCATACCGTCGCCGTCTGTATCGAGTGAAGCCGCCGGGTCCTCTTGAAAGTCGTCATTGTCATCGTCGACACCGTCTCCGTCGCTGTCGACAGCCGTATACGCATAGGCGCCTTGTGTCGTGCCAGCGATGAGGTCGTCGTATACCAGTGTCTCGATATTTTCGTGATCGTCGGTACACGAGCCGCCAAAGTCAGACCAGGTCCGTCCAGTGTCAACTGACTCCTGTATACAGTTCGAGTAGGCGACCCACACATGATCTGGGTTAAATGGCTCAACGGCAATGGCCTCCACGGCGCCATAGATAGCTGGTGGCGTTACGTCATAGAACTGCCAGCAAGCGAAACCACTGGTTGTGCAGGTAGCAGAGTTCGCCTGCAGGCCCAGTGTAACGCGGTAAATATCACCGTTGATCTCGTTTGATCCAATATAGACCATCGCATCATAACTAGGGTCTGACGGCGTTACGGCGCCATCGATAGCTGTTACATAGTGATTTGCTTGTATATCCGTGAAAAGAGGGTCAGACGTCGTAGGTTTCCACCAGTCAGAGCTCCCGCACAAGCTGCGACGGGCGTAGACACCATTGAGGGAAGCGCGCCCCATTTCGTCGCCTGCACCAACCCAGAGGAAGTTATCGTTTGAGACAAGGGTGTTAATGGGCGAGCTAAATCGACTGCCTGAGAGCGTATCAATGTTCCATGTGGCGCCGTCATCATCTGAATAGAAAACGCCACCTTGCTTGCCCTCATCGGTGTTAGCAACTGTGTAGTAGACCCGGTCGCAGGAACCCGTAGAGCTGGTTTGCCATTCGATGGCTGTGCCGTAATTTCGACGAACATTTCCACTAAACAGTGGATGAGTGGTTCCAGGTGATGTCGCGGGGTCGTCGTCATAATTCTCGGGATTGAATACCTCAGTCCAATTCCCTGCATCCGACACGAGAAGGGGATCAAAAACCCCCGCACCATCCAAGCCATCGCCGGTCTCGTTGCGATACACATTTTGTGTGGCAATCAAAACATTCGCTTTGTCGTTGGGGTCAATGGCAATAGCACGGTGCGGCGCACCATCACCAGCCGCAAAGATGGGGTAGACCCAACTACTTGCCATCGACACGCTCATAGGGTTCGTTGGGTCATAGTTAAGTGCGAATGCTGCGCCACTTTTGGTAGCGATCCAAAGGTGCTTGTTAGTGGGCGCTAGCTCGTAATAGTCGAGATCATTGATCACCAGACCTTCGATGCCCTGTGCGCTTGCCATTTCGGTCCCTGGCACAGTGTAGGTGGTCGTATGCGCCATCTCGCCAATCGCCAGATCGGTAGCAATGTAAACCGTGGTTGGATCATTGGGATCAATCTGAATGGCGGGGTCATTTGCATTGGTTTGGATAGTGACAGTTGAGCCGCTCGACATTGTCACCGTGCTGAGTTTCTGAGTTCCTTGCCAACCAGCGCCTAGATTGTCGTTGTCGAATACCGTGCGCGAAATAAAGACATGTCTGCTTTCGAGACCTGAAGCCGCAGTATCTTTAAATCTCACGACATCACCGCGTGGATAACCATCAAAGAATTCACCGCCACTACAAGCCGGGTCAGTGCTCTGTATACACTGATAATCAGCACCATCATCCCAAGTTACTCCGCCATCGCTGGACTTAAATACCATGGGATTTACGGATGATCCTGCGATGTAAATGGTGTTGCCTGAGGTATCCACCGGATCTGCGGCAATTGACTCAACAAAAACATCGCAACTGGTAAAGCCTGACGGACAGGTACCGGTTCGAACCTCAATAGGTGAAGCTGCAGGCAGCGTAACGCGAGAGCCACTACCAAAGCTAAAGTTGACACGATAAAGCCTAAAGTTATCTGTGTTTTTTCGTCTGATCGATACATAACCGTCGGAAGCGCTGACTACGGCAAAATCGACTATGGACCAGTTTGCGGGGGTTATACCGCTCAGGGCGCTAGTTTTGAAAACCGTGGTAATCGTGGCACCACCACTGGTAATCACTTGCACACTATCTGGTTGGGCAAAGTACATCCCGGAACTATGTCCGTGAAGCATGACGACGTCCGTGATGTCGCTTCCATCTGGGTAGGTAACAGACTGCCAAAAATCAGCTGTTCCTACTGCGATGCCGTAGTTTGTGTGCCCGTAAAGCTGTCTTTCTACGAAGGTCGCATCATTACTCAGTGTTGCGAAAACAAAACCCGGATTAGAGGGGTCTGCTTCAACTTGGCTCGCATAGCCCGGCGTTTGCAAGCCCGTTGGGTGTGTACCAGGTGGATTGCTCTCCGAAGCCCAGATTGGACCGGATCGATCGTACCGGTAAATACCTCGCTGGCTGTTTTCGACAGCAATCAAAATCTCGGTGGTGCCGCCGTTGTCCATCGCTTCAATGTCGGCAATGTATCCCCCAAAAAGGCCCAAGTTCGTCTTAACGGGGTCAGCGATGCCCAAGTTTGTAAAGCTAATCAACAAAGCCAAGGCGAGCGTGTTAGAAACTTTTCGCACTAATGTCTGCATAGCTATTAGCCCTTTAATGACATATACATAACTTAGACAAGTATGGACAAAGCTTCAACTGCTGTTGCTCTAGAGATGAGTCCGATATCTAATTATGAAGAATAGGGCGCTACGCGGCAGATTGTGTTGTGTTGTGTTGTGTTGTGTTGTGTTGTGTTGTGTTGTGTTGTGTTGTGACGAATGATCCGTCACCGCAAGTTCGGCGCCCATAAGATGATGCACGGACACCGCAAATACTGACGCCGCATTTTGTGGTGTAGGCGATTGCACTGAACATCTGTGAACTCTCGACAAACCCAAGCTGTACCGCGTCAGCTGCATATGTCATAGGGTCTGGCCCACAGTTATAAAACTCGGTTCGCGCCAATATATGGACCTCGAGGGCGTCGAGATAATCTGGCAGCCAAACTGTCACTGGGTCATTAAAGCCAGCGCTGCCGTCATCGGTTGCGATATGCGCCGCCGCGATATCCTTGCACTTCTCACTGAAGTACAAGAGATCCGCACTGAGTGCGCCGGCAAAGATCTGGGCCCGCTTACCGTTGGACCCAAAGTCGCGCGCCACATGACAAACGGCGGCCAAACTCGTAAAAAAATAAGTAACTTAAGTTATTAATGTGGTCTCGCCGAAACCTTTGAACGCCTTTTGTCACCCCCCCCATAAATTCCTTCTAAATTATCATTGGGCTTTATGTCGGGTTTTTTCTTTTATTGAGGCTAATGCATTGATATAGATCAAAATAAAGGGAAGAGGGAGGGATTACCCAAAACAGCCTGAGGGCCGTTTTGACCCTGCGGGCTTCGCCGCCAAAGCGGCTCGGTGCCCAATGCTCCGCGGGTCGCATTGGGTCGAACCATAGGGTTCTCATCAAACCGCCCACCCCATCAAAACCAAAAAAGGACCCTAACAGGTCCTTTTTGGATTTTGGCGGAGAAGGAGGGATTCGAACCCTCGATACGCGATTAACGTATACTCCCTTAGCAGGGGAGCGCCTTCAGCCACTCGGCCACTTCTCCGTATTACTGCGCTCACACCTTTCAATGCAAGCAACTAAACGCTCCCGGGGAGCGCGTTACTCGACGCACTGCGTCTCGCCCTTCGGGTCGTCCTCGTAGCTCGGGCGCTCCTTCGCAATCTAAGATTGATCGGTCAACGACTCGGCAACGTTTCCCTGTCACTGAGGCCCACTCTGCTTGTCAAGGCCGTCACAGCTCGGGTGCGCGAGAATAACATAACCATCGCGATTTGCGATATCGACTGCATAAAAATTCGAGCCACTGCCTATGGGCCAACAATCATGCATGCGGTCTACAGCAAATAGAACGCAGGCAGAGCAGGTTCTTCAGATGGGATCGACAACAGTAATGACGTCAGGGCACGCGGCGATGCAAGCGAGGGACCACTTCACCGGCCTAGTCGTCAGACAGCTCGACCGAGGACTGCTCGTTCGCATCGCCCTTGCTCGCCAATTCTTCGCGATGGACCGACACATCCTTCGGCGCGTCGACGCCAATCCGGACCTGATTGCCTTTCACACCTAAAACCGTCACCGTGACGTTGTCACCAATAACCAGCGCCTCGTTGATTCGTCGAGTGAGTATGAGCATATTTAACGTCCCTGTTTGCTGTATCGTGTAGACTAAACCTTAGTCACCAGCGTCTCCAGCCTCGACCGCATCAAGGCCGAACGCCGAGTGCAAGGTCCTTACCGCCAATTCGAGAAACTTCTCTTCAATAATAACTGATATTTTAATTTCAGAAGTGCTGATCATTTGAATGTTGACACCCACATCAGCAAGCGCCTTAAACATATTTGCCGCGACGCCAGCATGTGAGCGCATCCCCACACCAACCACAGACACTTTGGCAATTTTGCTGTCTGAACGCCACTCCAGAGCACCTAACTCTGCAATCCGCGATTCAAGTATCACCTCGGCCTTCTCCAAGTCGTTTCGGGACACCGTAAACGTAAAGTCCGTTTTCCCCTCGTCCCCAACGTTCTGAAGAATGACGTCCACTTCGATGTTGGCTTCACCGACGGGTCCTAAAATCTGGTAAGCAATGCCAGGCGTATCGGGCACACCAATCACAGTTAACTTGGCCTCGTCCCGATTAAACGCAATACCCGCAATGGTTGGCGCTTCCATGACATCGTCCTCATCCATTTTTATGAGGGTTCCAGGTCCCTCTTTGAAACTACTCAGCACCCGCAATGGGACTTGATACTTACCGGCAAATTCGACGGACCGAAGTTGCAACACTTTGGACCCCATACTGGCCATTTCCAACATTTCTTCAAATGTGATGCGGTCGAGTCTCTGCGCACCATCGACCACCCTTGGATCCGTGGTATAGACCCCATCGACATCCGTATAAATTTGGCATTCTTGTGCATTAACCGCAGCGGCCAACGCCACCGCTGAGGTGTCAGAACCACCGCGCCCTAGAGTCGTTGTCTCCCCGTTCTGATCAACGCCTTGAAATCCAGCCACAACGACGACTTTTCCTTGATCCAGCTCGGCACGAAGGCGACGATCATCAATGCTCTGGATGCGTGCTTTACTGTGAACACTGTCGGTGGTGATCGCTACTTGGCTCCCTTTAAGGGATAGGGCATCGATACCCCGGCTATGTAGAGCCATCGTCAATAGGGCCATCGACACCTGCTCACCGGTGGACACCAACACGTCGAGCTCTCTAGGGCTGGGCTGCGATGTCAACGCGCGCGCCAGACCGATGAGTCGGTTTGTTTCTCCAGACATGGCAGAAACGACAACGATTAGCTGGTGGCCATCTTGATGGCATTTCAAAATACGATCGGCAACAGCCCCAATCCGCTCAACAGAACCGACTGAAGTGCCACCATATTTTTGCACTATGAGCGCCATAGACCGTGGTTTACCCCAGAAAAAGCGGCGTATTAAACATGGTTTAACGCCCTACATAAAGCTAATAAGTGCTGATCTGCTTTTACAAATTCTGAAATCACGCCTCAAGCTGCTTTGTTATCCAGGGCGCTAGATCCGCGAGTGCCGGCGCCAGAGCGCCAACATCAGAGCCACCACCCTGAGCCATATCGGGGCGTCCGCCGCCTTTACCACCCAAACGACCCGCGAATTCTTTCATGATGTCCCCGGCGCGAAGGCGGTCAGTCAGATCTGACGTGACACCCGATACCAATGCGATTTTATCTCCCTCAACCGCTGCTAGTAACACCACGCCCGAGCGCAACTTATTCTTGCAGTGATCAAGGGTCTGTCTCAGTGTGGAAGCATCGGCGCCTTCAACAACGGTTCCCAAGACCTTAAAGCCCATGACGTCGACCGCCTCGGACGTAAGATCTGCACCCGCTCCTGTCGCGAGCTTTTGTTTTAATTGTGTAATTTGCTTTTCTAACTCGCGGACTTCAACGCGCAAACTAATCACTTTATCTGCCGCATTTTCGGGCGACGATTTCACAACATCACAAATGTCAGCGACCACCTTGTCGACTTTCGCAATATCGCTCAGCGCACCAATACCCGTGACTGCCTCTATGCGCCGAACACCTGCAGCAACGCCGCTTTCATTCAAAATTCTGAACACACCAATATCACCCGTGCGGGCTACATGCGTACCACCGCAGAGCTCAACTGAAAAGCGGTCACTGCCCATGGTCAGAACGCGGACCGCATCGCCGTATTTCTCACCAAATAGCGCAGTAGCACCTGCCTCTATCGCCGCGTCCATTTCCATCTCTTGGGTAAGCACCTCAGAATTATGCCGGATCTGCTCATTCACTAGCTGTGTTACGCGAGACAACTCGTCCGCACTCAGCGACTGTGTATGGGAAAAGTCAAATCTCAGCTTATCCGCATCAACCAGAGAGCCTTTTTGCTGGACATGCTCACCCAGTACTCGCCTCAGTGCTTCGTGCATTAGATGTGTGGCAGAGTGATTGGCTTTAATTCGAGCCCGCAGTGACTCATCGATCGTCGCGGAGACCGATGCACCCACCTCAATCGACCCCTGCACAACGACTGCATGATGCAAATGATGGCCTTGGGCTTTTGTTGTATCTCTCACTTCAAGTTTTGCACTATCGGTTCGCAAGTAACCTGTATCACCCACTTGCCCGCCACTCTCACCGTAGAACGGCGTTTGGTCTAAAATGACGACGACGTCATCCCCTTCGCTGACACGCTCTATCAGCCGCCCATCAACGAACAATCCGCGGATAGTGGCTGCTGCCTCTGCCGCTGTGTAGCCGAGAAACTCGGTCTCTCCTTCGGCAGTAATGATATTGTGATAATCGACCTGGAACGCGCCACTCTCTTGAGAGCGCTTGCGCTGCGCTAGCATTGCCGCCTCGTAACCCTCTACATCCAGCTCAAGATCGCGCTCACGGGCGATATCGTTGGTTAGATCCACCGGAAACCCAAACGTGTCATACAGCCGAAAAACGACCTCACCCGGAATCTGTTTGCCGGTCAGCGAAGCGAGGGCGTCTTCCAAAATGGCCATACCCTTATCTAACGTTCTAGCGAACTGCTCCTCTTCCGACGATAGCGCCTTCATGATCGTCTCTTGCTGCTTACGAAGCTCCGGATAGGCGTCTCCCATTTCCTGCGCGAGTGACGGCACCAAATCAGCAAAGAAGGGCTCTGTGGCGCCTAACTTGTTTCCATGACGAATCGCTCTGCGCAAAATTCGCCTCAGCACATAACCCCGTCCCTCGTTACTCGGCAGCACGCCATCAGTGATAAGAAACGCGCACGACCTCAAGTGGTCAGCGACGACGCGTAATGACGTATCTGATAGATCGGCCACGCCCAACCTATCGGCGGTGGCGGCAATCAACGCCTGAAATAAATCGATGTCGTAGTTATTGTGCACGCCCTGCATAACCGCGGAAATACGTTCAAGGCCCATCCCTGTATCCACCGACGGCGCAGGCAATGGGTGTAATTCACCGGCACCATCGCGGTTGAATTGCATAAACACCAAGTTCCAAATCTCGATGTAACGATCCAAGTCGTCGTCGGGCGAGCCCGGCGGTCCGCCCGGAACGTCAGGTCCATGATCGTAAAATATCTCAGAGGATGGGCCACACGGGCCGGTGTCACCCATTTGCCAGAAATTATCTTCATCGAGACGAGATAGCCGATTTGGATCAACACCGATCTCGTCAACCCATATCTGGGCGGCTTCATCATCTGAGGTGTGCACCGTGACCCACAGCTTCTCCTTCGGCAACTTAAGCTCCTCGGTCAAGAACGTCCAGGCAAAGTTAATTGCCTCACGCTTGAAATAATCGCCGAAACTAAAATTACCGAGCATTTCAAAGAAGGTATGGTGTCGTGCTGTATAGCCCACATTTTCTAAATCGTTGTGCTTGCCTCCGGCTCGGACACAACGCTGACTAGAGGCCGCACGGATGTAATCGCGCGTCTCGAGTCCCAAAAACGTGTCCTTAAACTGGTTCATACCCGCATTGGTAAATAACAGTGTCGGATCGTCATGCGGCACCAGGGAACTCGATACGACCCGGGTGTGCCCCTGACGCTCAAAATAGGATAGGAACGCTTCTCGAATTTCAGCAGTTTTCATGCTCAGATCTCAGAAAAAAATGTGTGATAGCTTGTCTATCGACTCAGTCCGGCCGCCAAATCGCCTTCTTTCATGTCGCCACTGGCAAGAATGTGTAAATGCAGATGAAAGACCGTTTGGCCACCACCCTCACCGTTATTAATGACCAATCGAAAGGCGTCGCCCACGCCAAGTTGATCAGCCACCTTACCTGCCACAATCAGTAGATGGCCAAGTAAGGCCTGATCATCTTCGGCGGCTTCGCTGAGCATAGGAATCGGCTTCCTGGGTATGATCAGCACATGTGTCGGCGCCTGCGGATAAAGGTCTTTAATGACGACACAGAGCTCGTCCTCATACAGAAAATCGGTTGGAATCTCGCCGCGCGTGATTTTGCCAAAGATAGTATCTGTCACGCGATTTATCCCAGCTTCTCATCAGTCGTTAGCACGCGGGCCTCAGTCTCGAGCAGCACAGGAATCCCATCGCGAACCGGATAGGCCAAACCGCTCGCCTTGCAAATGAGCTCCGCATTGGACTCATCATAGTCTAGGGGCGCTTTCGTGACTGGACAGACTAGTATTTGCAATAATTTCTTATCGAGCACGTTTATCTCCTTATAGGCCCGACCAAGTATACGCCCTTATGTGCATTAGGGCATCGGGGGCACAAGCAACTGCGGGTCAATTCTCTGGTTGAACCAACTCATACGCCAGTCAAGATGCGGACCGGTGGCCCGACCCGTAGCGCCGATGGCACCAAGTGGATCCCCTGTACGCAACTCGTCGCCAACACTGACATCAACGCGGCTCATGTGTAAAAAAGACGAACTCAGCCCATAGCCGTGGTCTAGTATCACCGTACCTCCCGAGTAAAAAAGATCCGGCTCAGCCAAGGTGACAACACCCGGGCCGGGTGCCAGCACGGGGGTACCGGTGGGTCTTGCGATATCAACACCATAATGTGGATTACCCGGTTTTCCGTTGTAGAATCGTTGACTCCCGTACACACCGCTAATACGCCCCTCAGCGGGCCATGCGAGGCCAGCTTGTACCGCCCGCAGAAACGTTTGATTTTCGATGACCTGCGCTTTTGCAGCACGCACAAGCTGACGCTCTTTACGTATGCGTTCAAGTTGCTCCTCGGGCGGTGTCACTGTTCTCTGCGGCACACCCTCAACGCGTGAAATACGATATTCGCGCTTGGCAATATCGAGGTCGCAAGAAATGCTCACCCCATCAGTCTCGACGCTTACCGTCAGCGTGACACTGGAAGGCGCGTCGCGGCCCAGACCTAAAACAAAAGACCCATCGGGTAGTATTGGGACATCGATACCCTCAAAGACGATTGCCGCTGTGGGCGCCACCGTCCCCCACAACAAGCCTCCCGGCTGCAAGTTGCCCTCAAGCTGGGGGCAAGCAGCCTCCTCGGCGGTCGCAACCATCGGATATGTGACAAAGAACAAAATGACAGAGAACGCTAATTTCATGCTGGCACCGGAAAAACATACAACCCTATAATCCCGCAGTAAAAATGATGAATCCATACATTCGGATCATTTTTTATAAAGGTGTAGTGTGTGTAGGTAACATCCTCAAGGTAAAGCTATGTCTCGCTACCGTCCGCCAAGAGTAAAGGGTTCGCCCTACATCACCCCCGAAGGTGCTGAGCAACTGCGTGCCGAACTTCACAGTCTCTGGAAAGTCGAACGACCACAAGTGACGCAGGTTGTTCACGCCGCCGCACTGAACGGCGATCGCTCGGAAAACGGCGACTACATTTACGGAAAAAAGCGACTGCGTGAGATTGACAGTCGGGTTCGATTTTTACAAAAACGACTGGATGAACTGAAGGTGGTAGGCACGGCTCCCCCTGACAAATCACGGGTCTTTTTCGGCGCCTGGGTCGACTTGGCAGATAGCAATGACAAAAACCATACGTATCGAATCGTCGGCCCGGATGAGTTCGATTTACAACAGGGCTATTTAAGCTGCGACTCGCCACTTGGCAGAGCTATATTAGGAAAAACAAGCGGCGACATCGTGAGCGTGCAGAATCCAGAGGCGAGAACCGAATGGACCATTGTGTCGGTGACCTACCACAGTGACCTACAATCATGACTTTAGAAGCGCTCAATTGCTCTTTTCATGCGTCGCGAATATGTGCCATTAAAAATGCACAAAAGCGACAACGAGGACTGGGGACAATACGGACACCTGCTAATATTAGAACGACCTTCGGCCGGTAGTGATGCAGAATCATCGCCACTGCTGACGATTACGTTACTACTAACGAAAACGCCATTACTATTGAGAGAGTCCTTTGACATACCGAGGCATAGACGCATTTCAGCAACGCCACATCGGCACATCGACAGCACAACAAGAAGAGATGGCGAATAGCGCAGGATTCGATAGCGTTGCCCAGCTTATTGATACTGCGGTACCTGACAACATAAAGTTGCCCCAGGCATTGAACCTTCCCGACCCGCTAACTGAGCGCGAAGCACTCTTAAAATTGCGCGCTTATGCGGACCAAAACAAGGTACTCAGAAGCTGCATCGGCATGGGGTACTACGACACCACAACGCCGCCCGTGCTACTCAGAAATGTCTTCGAAAACCCCGGGTGGTACACCGCTTACACGCCCTATCAACCGGAAATATCACAAGGGCGATTAGAAACACTGCTTACCTTTCAGCAGGTCATCATCGATCTGACAGGAATGCCCCTGGCGAATGCATCATTGCTCGATGAGGCAACTGCGGCTGCGGAAGCCATGACCCTCATGCAGCGGATGAATCGCAAGTCCAAATCAACAAACTTCGTGGTTGCGAGTGACTGCCATCCGCAAACGCTCTCGCTGATTCAAACTCGTGCTGAGCCACTTGGTATTGAGGTGCATATCGTCGAGCCAGAGGCCATCGAGACCGTTACCGATGCCTTTGGTGTCCTAGTGCAGTACCCGGGCTCCTACGGGGAGGTAAGAGACCTCACTGAGACCATCTCCTGCTGTCACCAGAACAACGTACTCGTCGGTGTTGCGTCTGACCTGCTTGCGCTCACCGTACTGAAGTCACCGGGATCAATGGGCGCTGACGTGGTACTGGGTAGCTCGCAACGATTCGGGGTGCCTATGGGATACGGTGGTCCGCACGCCGCATTTTTTGCGACCCGTGACGAATTCAAGCGTTCAATGCCAGGGCGCGTTATTGGCGTTTCGGTCGACAGCACCGGCCGACAAGCGCTGCGCATGGCAATGCAAACTCGCGAGCAGCACATTCGCCGCGAGAAGGCGACAAGCAACATCTGCACCGCGCAAGCCCTCCTAGCGATCATGGCTGGACTCTTCGCTATGTATCACGGACCACAAGGCTTGAGAGGCATTGGCGAGCGCGTCCACGGACTAACATCTGATCTCGCGGCATCTCTAAAAGCCGGTGGGTACACACTGATCAATGAGACCTGGTTCGATACAGTGTGTGTTGCGGTCGATAATGCCGCCGATGTCATCAATAAAGCTGAATCGCTGGGCTTTAATTTCCGGAAGATTGATGAAAACCACATAGGCGTATCATTGGACGAGACGACAACACCGGATGAGCTCGTCCAGATTTGCACCGTATTTGGAGTTGATCGAGATAGTGGAACGACAGGCGTCCCGGAGAGCGTCGCTCGAGCCGTGGATTATCTCAGTCACCCTCTCTTTCACGATTATCGCACTGAGACCGAGATGCTTCGCTACTTGAAGAGGCTGGAGAATAAAGACATCTCACTGACTCGGGCAATGATCCCTTTAGGTAGCTGCACAATGAAACTCAATGCGGCAGCCGAAATGATCCCAGTGTCATGGCCTGAATTTGCCAGAATCCACCCCTTTGCGCCGTCTCATCAGGTGACGGGTTACCACGCAATGCTACAAGAGCTGTCACACTGGCTTACCGAGTGCACGGGTTATGACGCTATGTCGTTACAACCCAATTCAGGTGCTCAGGGCGAATACGCGGGACTCATGGCAATTCGTCGATATCACCGCGCGAGGGGCGACGCACACCGCAATGTTTGCCTGATACCCACGTCTGCCCATGGTACAAACCCAGCAAGTGCAGTGATGGCCGGTATGAAGGTTGTCTTGGTAGCCTGTGATGAAAATGGCAATGTCGACATGGATGATCTGACCGCGAAGGCTGAAGCTCACTCCTCAGAACTCGCAGCTATTATGGTGACCTACCCGTCCACTCATGGCGTCTTTGAAACCTCTATCGTGGCGCTTTGCGAGCTCATCCATAGGCACGGCGGACAAGTTTATGTCGATGGCGCGAATCTTAATGCATTGATTGGTCTGGCTGGTCCAGGAAAGTTTGGAGCAGACGTATCTCACCTCAACCTCCACAAAACATTTTGCATTCCACATGGTGGCGGTGGCCCAGGCATGGGACCCATTGGCGTGGGGCAGCACCTGGCGCCCTACTTACCATCGTCGGAAGTCCTGCCACAAGTGGGGCTCGATGCAAAAAATAACGTCATCTCAGCAACGCCGTTTGGTAGCGCCTCGATACTCCCAATCTCTTGGATGTACATTGCAATGATGGGTGGTAGCGGCGTCACCGACTCTAGTCGAGCGGCCATCGTACATGCCAATTATATAGCGGGCAGGCTAAAAACGGCTTTCGATGTGTTGTACACGGGCAGACAGGGCACGGTGGCGCACGAGTGCATCATTGACATTCGACCTCTAAAGGAGCGCAGCGGTATCACGGAAGAGGATGTGGCCAAGCGACTGATTGACTACGGTTTCCACGCACCAACCATGTCATTCCCGGTTGCGGGCACACTCATGATCGAACCTACAGAGTCTGAATCGCTCGCCGAGATTGACCGCTTCTGCGATGCGATGCTGTCGATCCGCAGCGAAATTCAGGCGGTAATGGAAGGACAATTTGATCCCAACAATAACCCGCTCAAAAATGCGCCGCATACACTAGACGAAGTCACCGCCAGTGAATGGGATAGGCCTTATAGCAGAGAGCAGGCCGTATGGCCGGTTGCCTCTTTGCGCGCTGACAAATATTGGGCACCGGTTAACCGCGTGGATAATGTGTTTGGGGATAGGAACTTAATCTGCTCCTGTCCCAGCATAGAAACCTACCTAGAGTCGGCCTAACGACTGCGCTAGGCAGCGTAGCTTCGACTTAGTCGGTAGAGCGCGGCGTCTGATGTCGCTGTTTCCACTCATCGTAGGGCATACCGTAAACACGCTCGCGAGCATCGTCTCGCGACATCTCGATACCCTGATCTGCTGCGGCCTCTGCATACCACTTTGACAGGCAGTTACGGCAAAACCCCGCCAAATCCATTAGATCTATATTCTGAACGTCTGTCCGCTGCTGAAGGTGATCCACCAATTTACGAAACGCGGCCGCCTGTAGCTCGATATCACTCATTACTGTCTCGCTGCCATCAAATCTGCAACCATATCGCCCTGGTTAGCATAGCGCCAATTCAGTTGCGTGAAGATCTCGGGTGCGTACCAATCAGCATGGTGAATCTCAATCGGTCGTGTAATGTCGATGCCGCGTCCCGAGGTCGATGTGCACCAATACAGGTTAAATCCATTGTCAAACTCAGCGGCCAGCTCGCCTGCTACGGCGTGAACACCAGTCTCTTCCCAAGTCTCTCTCTCGGCAGCGCACTGGGCTGACTCTCCGGAATCAACAGACCCACCGGGTGGCCCGAACTTTCCACCCATGATTCGTACAAGAAGTAAATCGCCCTCATTGACGACCAAACATCCTGCACTGGCTGCGCCAAAATCACCGTCAGCAACAGAGCACGTTGGTTGTTGAGAACAGCCCAGTAGTCCGAGCATCACACCCATCGCCATAACGCATAAGAGTCTCATCACGCTCACTCCAATATATGAAACGCACTGATTAATGGACGGCAACTCCTTTATTGACTTGCTTATTGTTCGAAAACGCACCGTCTTTCGCTGCAGTTTACTCGCGAGTGTGTCGAAATTGTGACAAAAAAGGCACTTTTGAGAAAAATTACGCGGAAAAAGAGCGATTTGGCTGCCGGAGACGCCGCTTCACACAGCGGGCATCTCGTCCTTGCACTCGATTACGCTGCCGTATGCGGCAACTATCGCTCGTATATCAGCTCAACGCAGTCGTGACCAACCAGCTCCTTCAACTGATCCAACAACGTATCAGTAGGCGTTACGCGCCATCGCTCGCCCATTTTGATTAACGCCGAGCCCGCGGGCTGCCGGTATTCCACTACGATGGGACAAACCCCAACGCTTGAAGACAACGCTCGTTTTAGCTCGGACGTGACGCCGGCTTCAACAACATCGGGTCTCAATCCGAGTTTCAGCTCCAGCACACGCGAACTCCTTGCCTGCTCCAGCGTCGTGAACGACTTGGCCCGGAGCGACAGTTGCCCCCTGAAATCATCCATCTGAAGTCTGCCATCTGCGAGGACAATCTGGTCCTTGACCAGCAAATCGCGATGCTGATCGTAAATTTCACTGTAGGCCGTCGCCTCAATCTGCCCAGTACCGTCATCCAACTGAAGGACGGCCATTGTCCCTCGCTGCGTCTTAACCAGTCGGACATCGACAATCAGACCTGCGACCCACTGCTTACTGCCGGCATTGAGGTCACGAATGGCCCTAGGTGAGAACTTGCGAACTTCCTGCTCGAATTCATCCATCGGATGGCCACTCAGAAAACTACCCAAACTCTCCTTTTCACCGGCCAAAACGTCTCTCAGTGTCCACGAACGCGCTCGTCTATGATCTCGATAGGGATCTCCCGACCCAGATGTGGGGATGACCTCACCAAACAAATCCCCCATACCCGCCGCTTCGTTAGCCGCTGATTGTTCTGCGGCCTTGAGCGCATCATCGAGCGCTGACATGAGTACCGAGCGCTCCGCATCGAGCTCATCAAATGCCCCGCTTTTTATCAACGCCTCCAGCGCACGGCGATTAACCTTTCGAGGGTCAGTCCTGGCGCATAAATCAAACAGGTCCTCAACCGGCTTCACCTCCCTCGCCGCCAGCAAGTCCTCAATAGGGCTCTCTCCCAGTCCTTTGATAGCGCCCAAGCCGTAAACAATATGTCCCTCACTATTTACTGAGAAGTGAAATTTCCCTTCAGCGATACTCGGCGGCTTAACAGTTAGACCCATTCGACGACACTCGTCGCGTAACCCAAGTAATTTGTCCGTATTGTCAATTTCCGAGCTCATCACCGCGGCCATGAATTCCGCGGGATAGTGACGTTTCAGCCACGCGGTTTGATAACTCACCAGCGCATAAGCCGCAGAGTGAGACTTGTTAAACCCGTAGCCTGCAAACTTCTCAACCAAGTCGAAGATCTTAATGGCGAGGGTTGGATCAACCCCCTTTTCTCTAGCGCCCGACTCAAAGACCGAGCGCTGTTTCGCCATTTCCTCGGGCTTCTTCTTACCCATCGCGCGGCGCAACAAATCAGCACCGCCTAACGTGTAGCCGGCCAATTCTTGAGCGATCTGCATGACTTGCTCTTGGTACAAGATGATGCCGTAGGTAGGCTCAAGAATAGGCTTCAACCACTCATGCTGATATTGCGCATCGGGATAAGACACCTGCTCGCGACCGTGCTTCCGATCAATGAAGTTCTCGACCATACCTGACTGCAGGGGACCCGGGCGGAATAAAGCAACCAAGGCAATGATGTCCTCGAAACAATCGGGCCTCAGATTTTTGATCAGCTCTTTCATGCCGCGGCTTTCAAGCTGAAAAATAGCGGTTGTTTCAGCGCTTTGAAGCAAGGTATAAACGGCTGCATCGTCCAGCGGTATCTGGTTGATATCGACTGGCTGATCCAACTCGCTCCGCGCGTTGATCATTGCCACGGCCCAGTCAATGATGGTTAAGGTTCGCAGCCCTAAGAAATCGAACTTAACCAGGCCGGCGTCTTCCACATCATTTTTATCGTACTGCGTGACAAGACCGCGTCCTTCCTCGTCACAAAAAAGTGGTGAGAAATCAGTCAGCTTTGAGGGCGCTATAACCACACCACCGGCATGCTTACCCGCATTTCGGGTGAGACCCTCAAGCTGAACGGCCATATCCCAAATTTCTTGAGCGGCGCTGTCCTCGCGCAGCAGCGTAACCAGTTGATCCTCTTGCTCAAGTGCCTTATCGAGCGTCATTCCAACTTCAAATGGGATGAGCTTGGACATTCGATCTGCCAGCGCATAAGGCTTATCCTGAACACGCGCGACATCTCGAACTACGGCCTTTGCCGCCATCGTACCGAAAGTAATAATCTGTGAGACCGCGTTTTTGCCATAGGTATTCGCCACATACTCGATGACTTCGTCGCGTCGATCCATACAGAAGTCGACATCGAAATCTGGCATCGAAACACGCTGAGGATTGAGAAAACGCTCGAATAACAAGTCATATTCAATGGGATCAAGATCGGTTATCTCAAGCGCATAAGCGACCAGAGATCCGGCGCCTGAACCCCGTCCCGGTCCGACCGGTATGCCATTAGCCTTACCCCAGCGGATAAAGTCCATCACCACTAGGAAGTAACCGGGAAATCCCATCTCGTTGATGATGTTAAGTTCGAACGTCAAGCGCTCTCGATAGGGTGTTTCGTCAGCGACATTCAGTGCTGATAAGCGCTGGTCGAGCCCCTGATTGGATAGGTTCTCTAAATGCTGTTCTATGGTCACACCTTGAGGTGTCGGAAAGTCCGGCAAGTAAGCCTTACCCAACTCAATTTCCACAGTACATCGCTCGGCGATACGCAGCGTGTTTTCAAGCGCCTCTGGAATGTCAGCGAACAAGGCCTGCATTTCTTCAGCCGATCGCAAATACTGCTGTTCGGAGAAATGACGAGGACGTCTTGGGTCGTTGAGGGTACGTCCGTCGCCAATACAGACTCGCGCTTCGTGGGCCTCAAACTCGTCGGACGCCAAAAAACATACTTCATTGGTAGCAACTACAGGGCAGTCCGCTTCAACTGCTAGGGCTACGGCAGCATGCAAATAGTCCTCTTCGTACTCTCGACCTGTCCGTTGAAGCTCAAGGTAATAGCGATCTGGAAAGTGGGTCGTCCACCAAGCTAGCGCCTGTCGCGCATCGGAGTCTCTGCCCGCAAGTAGGTGCTGACCGACATCGCCATGACGGCCCCCTGACAAGACCAGCAGACCATCACTGCAGGCCTCGATCCACTCCCGACGTAACAATGGCCTGCCTAGGACTTGGCCTTCCTGGTAAGCGCGGGAAATCAATAGGGTCAAGTGTCGATAACCAACATGACTTTGTGCAAGGAACGTGACCTGACTGCGTTTTTCATCAGACTCCAACAAGTCGAAGTCAGCGCCGACAATGAGCTTTACACCCGCACGCTCCGCGGCCTTATACGCCTTAATAAGACCAAAGAAGTTGGTCCTGTCAGTCAAGGCCACCGCGGGCATACCCTCCGCTGCGACAGATTGCATAAGCGGACCGATCCGGACTAGCCCATCGACAAGAGAATATTCGGAATGCACTCTGAGGTGGACGAAAGTTGCTGACATAACCTTTAATTAACCCCGCTTGCGGGCTTGATTAAGCGGGCAACGGGACCAAAGCTCCGCCTATGAATATCGGTTACGCCCAGCGCCTCAATGGCTTCTATGTGTTGCCTTGTCGGATAACCTTTGTGCTTCGCGAGTCCGTAGCCGGGATATTGCGCATCCAGTGCAACCATCTCTCTATCGCGGGTGACCTTTGCCAGAACCGATGCTGCGCTAATACAGGGAACCGATCCATCGCCGCCCACAATTGCCTCCGACGAAAATGCCCACGTGGGCAATCTATTACCATCGACCAAAACATGCTCAGGGACAACCGTCAGAGCCTCCACTGCTCGACGCATCGCCAGTAGCGACGCATTCAATATATTCAGCTCATCAATCTCTGCAACGTCCGCTCGCCCAATTGCCCAAGAGCGCGCCGACGACGTAATTTCCTCAAAGAGTGCCTCCCGCCTCCGCTCTGTGAGCTGCTTTGAGTCTTTTAGCCCGCTGGGAATCACGTCCCCGAGTATCACGGCCGCAGCCACGACATCTCCAGCTAAAGGTCCACGACCTACCTCGTCGCAGCCTGCGACTCGCGAACCCGTCGTTGTTTTACTCTGGCGGGAGTTACCTATCGACATCGGACAATAGCTCCTCGATGGCATCGACTGACCTGACGGCAAAGTCACTGCCGATACGCTCGCTCAACTCTACAAAACGCTGCCTCTGACCGTCGCCTGCGCTGGAGAACGACTGCAATACAGCACGATAGAGGTTTTCAGGCGTTGCATCCCCTTGAAGAAACTCTGGCGCCACCGCCTGCCCGGCAATGACATTAGGCAGACCGACATAGGGAGACGTCACCATTCTGCTTAAAATTTGCCAAGACAACCAACCCATTCGATAAGCAATTGTCATGGGCCTACCAATCAGCATCGCCTCCAAGGTGCTCGTACCTGAAGCGCATAAAATCGCGTCCGCTGCGACCATGGCAAGGCGGCTCTGCCCCTCAATGACCGAAAAACGATCATCCTCGATGGGCATAAAATGTCGAATCTGCTCCATACGCTCTAGTGACGCAGCAGGCACAACAACCCGCATCTGACGATCAGATGCCAGCAACCGCATAATCACTTGCGTAAAGACTGGGCCCAGATGTTCAATTTCACTGGCACGGCTGCCCGGCATACACACCAACACCTGCCCAGCCTCGGGTAGTCGCAAGTAATTGCGCGCCGTGCCTTGATCAGGCAACGCCGACAGTTCCTCAATAAGTGGGTGGCCGACTAAGGCAGCTTTAACACCGTGACGCTCATAAAAATCGCACTCGAAAGGTAACAAACACAACATAAGGTCTACTGCCTTTTTAATGTTGTGAATGCGCCCGGGGCGCCATGCCCAAACAGAAGGACTGACTAAATGAGCTGTTTTAATGCCCTTGGAACGCAGTTGACGCTCAAGGGTGAGATTAAAGTCGGGACTGTCGATACCAAGAAACAATTGTGGCCGACTCTTGAGCATATGCTGCCTGACAGATCGACGAATCGACAACAATTCAGGCAGTCGCTTCAGGGGCTCGATAAGACCAAAAACGGCCAGCCGCTCCATGTCATAAAGACTCGTCAACCCGTGAAGCGACATTTGCTCGCCGCCAATACCGGTAAACTCGAGTGACGCTTGTCGGCGTTTCAACTCTCTTAATACGGCACCGCCAAGAATATCTCCGCTTACTTCACCGGCCAAGACACCGATGTGATGCGCGTGACTCATTATCGAACAATACCGCGCTCAGACAGTTTAAGTGACTGCAGCAACGGGATAATTTCCGGAGTAGCGACCGTCATCTCCTCAAGGCGCTCCATGGCGACATCTAGCGTAAGTCCCTGACGATAGATTAATTTGAACGCGCGGCGAAGGTCTGACAGCGAGGCATCGCTGAATCCTCTGCGCCTCAACCCCTCTGTGTTGATCGTTCGAGCCTCTGCGGGACTGCCGGCAACTGTTACATAAGCGGGGACGTCTTTGCCTATTGCCGTACCCATGCCACTAAAGCTATGCGCGCCGATCTTACAAAACTGATGCACCAGCGTGTATCCCGACAAAATTGCCCAGTCATCGACGATGACGTGTCCAGCGAGGGCGGTGTTATTCACCAGAACTGTGTGATTTTTGACCCAACTGTCATGCCCAATATGGACGTAACTCATAATGAGATTGTGATTGCCAATACAGGTATCACCACGGTCCTGCACGGTACCCCTGTGGATGGTTACGCTCTCGCGAATAACGTTGTTATCACCAATCGTTAGTGTCGTGGGCTCGCCTTTATACTTAAGATCCGGCGTCGCCTCCCCAATTGAGCTGAACTGAAAAATATGATTGCGCATCCCGATTCGCGTCGGACCTTTAATCACAACGTGAGATTCGACGACGGTCTCTTCGCCAATAACCACATTCGGCCCGATTACGGTAAACGGCCCAACGCTTACTGATGGATGCAGTTCAGCCGACGGATCTATGACTGCAGAAGGATGGATCATGGCCTAGCGATCCGCACAAAGGATAGTCGCCGACGCGGCCGTTGCGCCTTCCACTGACGCACGCACGTCGAATTTCCAAATACCGCGTTTCTCACTGACGATCGCGGCCTCAAAAGTGACTTTATCGCCCGGTACACAGGGACGTTTGAATCGCAGCTTATCGGTACCGACGAGGTAGTAAATAGAACCATCCTCAGGCGTCTTTCCCATCGTGGCAAAGCCGAGGATACCCGCGGCTTGTGCCATTGCCTCGACCAACAAAACGCCCGGGAATATCGGATTTCCCGGAAAGTGTCCATCAAAGTAGGGCTCATTGATGGTGAGATTCTTGTAGGCCTCGATAGAGACACCGGGCTCAAGTGACACCACCCGATCGATAAACAAAAAGGGGTAACGATGGGGTAAGTGGCGACGAATATACTCAATGTCCATCATAGTCTTTTAGTCCTTAACGCTACTGCTAGCTTTTTCAGCCAGCGCTTTTTCTAACGCATCAATCCGCTTAACGAGGTCATTCAACTTCTCATAGCGCGATGCGCTTCGAGCCCAGTCGCGGGTCCGCATCAATCCAGTACCCGATGCGTAATCTCCGGGCTGGGAAATACTTCGAGAGACTCTGCCTTGACCACCAATATGGACATCGTCAGCCACCTCGAGATGCCCTGCGAAGCCGGCTTGTCCGCCAACGGTACAACGCTCACCTAGCTTCGTGCCACCGGCAAATCCGACTTGCCCGGCGATGGCTGATTTTGCCCCTATCGACACACCATGCGCGATATGAACTAGGTTATCGATGATTACGTCGTCTGCGATTACCGTATCGTCCAGCGCACCGCGGTCGATCGAACAACCAGCGCCGATCTCAACGCGATCCCCAATTCGAACGCCACCGAGCTGAAGTATTTTTTCCCAGCCAGAGTCGGTTGGCGCAAAACCAAAACCGTCGGAACCGATGACCGTATTTGCATGAATCAGGCACGAATGGCCAACACTGATTCCATGATAGAGCTTTACACCAGAACGCAGCTCTGTCCCCGAACCCACTCTAGAGTGCTCACCAATCCAAACATTAGGGCCAATCCAAACATCGTCACCAAGAACCACGTTATCGTCGACGACTGCGCCGGCGTCTACAGTTACATTCTTGCCCAGCTTTGCCGTAGCAGCGATGACCGCCGTGTCATGCAGGCGGCGCGTGCGTGTAGGACGATTGTCAAATAAGCGAGTTGCTCTGGCGAAATCTCGATACGGCGCGTCACTGAAAATGACTGCCCCCGAAAATCCGCCAACCCATTCTCGAGGGCAAATGACAGCGCTGACCGTAGACGCTTCCAGTGACGCCACAAACTTCTTTCTCGAGACAAAGGAAAGGTCTCCCTCGTCCGCCGAGTCGAGTGACGCCAGACCCCGCAAGGGCATATCGTGTTCGCCTCTGTAAGGCAGGTCTAATGCTTTAGCGATATCGCCGAGCGTTGGCATTTTACTCTTGTGGCAGCTGATTCAACTTATCCGTTACCTTAGCCGTAATGTTGTAAGACGGGTCAAAATGAATAACCGACTGACCCGGCAACAACAGCGCTATGTTATCGGTCTGAATCACTTCTCGAAGCACTTGCTGAGCGGCTGGAGCCAGCTCCTGCAAAACGCCCTGCAGGTTTTGCTGCTGCAAAGACTGCAGTTTTTTAACGACGTACTCAAGATCAGCATTTTTACTCGCGAGTTTCTGACGCGCTGCTACTTGCTCATCTTCGCTCATCGCTGCCTGATCTCGTTGGAAGTTCTGCACGAGCGTGTCGAAATCAGCTTTCAACTTATCGAACTCCGTACGATCCTCCGCGAAGGCCTCGCTAGCCTCAAAATCACGGATCCGCTGTTGGGCGAGATCAGTCTGCAGAATAGCCTGCTCTAGATCGACAACAGCAGTGCGACCTTGAGCGTGTACAACAGTCGATGCAAGCAAAAGTGCCATAACGGCGATAGTGCGAAACAACATTAGGGAGAACCTCCTGGTTAGTGACTAGAATCCACGCCCTAGCGTGAATTGGAAAACTTCTCGACGATCAGTCTCGCTGGCATTAAGCGGTCTGGCAAGGGCGAACGTCAATGGACCAAAGCCGCTTAACCAGGTGACACCGATACCTACAGAATAGCGGAGCTCGTCAACCTCGACACCAAAGCAATTAATCTGATTTTCGCGACAATTTGTATTGAAAACATTACCGACATCCAGGAAAAGTGCGGATCGAATCGATCTTCTATCTTTCACAAACGGCATCGGGAACAAAATCTCCGCTGAGCCCTCAACCACCACATTGCCGCCGAATGGGTCAGCTCGACGCCCAAGAAATACTTGTTGTGTCTCTATCTTTCCTGTGTCTGGATTCACAATGTAGCCGAAGCCCTGGCCATCGGGGCCACCAATTTCTGTGGCGACGCCATCATCGTCCACTGCGGTTGCAGCAAATCCAGTTTGGTAAAGAATGGGGGGGGTACTTCTAGGGCCAAGCGTATTTGTTTCGAATCCACGGACGCTGCCGAATCCTCCCGCAAAGAAGTGCTCATAAAATGGCAACTCGGTGGTATCACCGTAACCATC
>CAJYAI010000018.1 GCA_913064725.1 uncultured Alteromonadaceae bacterium
GGCGCAAATGTGTTCGAACTCGAGAAAGTTGTCCGAGCCGCGGGCTTTTACGATCTCCGAACTGCTGCTTTGAAAAAGTGTGCTGCGGGCATCATCAGTTTGGAAGAGGTCAATCGCGTCACCATTGATTGAGATAATGCGTTGACGCCCTCGCCTTAGTTAGAAACACTGTAAGCTAGAGTGGAATAAACCTACGACTGTGGAAACGCATGGCAGGAAGTGAGATTACATTTGCTTGGTCCGGCGCAGATCGAACGGGTCGCTCTGCTCAGGGTGAGATTAAAGCTCCGAGCGTGGCGATAGCGAAAGCACAGTTACGCAGGCAGGGCATCAAAGCGAAGCGCGTCAGGAAAAAGTCTGCCCCCCTGTTTAGCTTTGGCAAAAGCATCGAACCCAAGGATGTCGCGATTTTTACTCGCCAGTTGGCGACTATGACGCGTGCTGGCGTGCCGATGGTGCAGTCGATGGATATTGTAATGGACAGCACCGAGAAGCCGCTGATGAAGGATCTGGTCCGGCAAATACGTAACGATGTCTCGGGCGGTACACCGGTGGCTGCCTCGCTGAAGAGATACCCAAAATACTTTGACGAGCTTTATTGCAGCCTGATTTCTGCCGGAGAGACCTCGGGAACCCTTGAGGTGATGCTCGACCGAATTGCCATATACAAGGAAAAGTCGGAAGCACTCAAGGCGACCATCAAAAAAGCGCTGACCTACCCTGTGGCCACCGTCCTCGTTGCTATTGTGGTGACCGGCATTTTACTTATTAATGTGGTGCCCCAATTTGCCAGCACCTTCGAGAGCTTCGGCTCTGAGCTACCGGCCTTTACCCAATTGGTGGTGAGTCTGTCTGAGTTCGCGCAACAGTGGTGGATGCTCATCGGTGGCGGCATCGCGGTCTTTGTCCTAAGTTTTGGGCGCCTAAGAGCGTCTAACACCAAATTTGCTGATGCAGTCGACGCCGCGCTATTAAAAGCCCCCGTGTTCGGTAGCATCATCCGTGACGCGGTCATTGCGCGTTATGCACGCACGCTGTCCACAACATTTGCGGCGGGTGTGCCCCTTGTAGAGGCGCTCGATGCGACTGCTACAGCCGCAGGTAATGCGGTCTATATCCGCGCCATAAAACTCATCCGAAACGATGTCACAAGTGGCATGTCGTTGCTGCAAGCCACACGTGCCTCGGGCCTTTTTCCCATGTTTTTGCTGCAGATGACATCGATTGGTGAAGAATCAGGCACCCTCGATGAAATGCTGGGCAAGGTGGCAGACCAGTATGAAATGCAGGTCGACAATGCCGTGGAATCAATCAGTTCACTGATTGAGCCCATGATCATGTCGATATTAGGTGTGTTGATTGGCGGACTGATGATCGCCATGTACCTGCCCATCTTTATGCTTGGGTCGGTCATGTAATGCGCCGTTTAAACTAAGCATATGGACCCCCTTGAAGAACTGATCCGCGCCCAACCAGGCCTGAGCATTGCACTAGCGGTTCTAGGCTTGGTTGTCGGCAGTTTCTTAAACGTGGTCATCCATCGACTGCCAAAAATGATGATGGTGCAGTGGGAGCGTGATTGCGCTGAGTTTCGTGACGAGTCGCTGCCGACAGACGCTAGCCATCTCACGCTTGCTTTCCCCGGATCGCACTGCCCACAGTGCGGTGCTGATATAAAACCGAGGCACAACATCCCCATACTCAGTTATCTCGCGCTTCGTGGCCGATGCGCCAGCTGCCACCACCCCATTTCAAAACGCTACCCGTTTATCGAAATGACAACGGCACTCATTTGGGTGCTTTGCGGTCTCACATTTGGTGTTGGTAATGCCTTAGCGGGGGCCCTGCTGCTTACCGCAGTACTGATTTCACTGACTGCCATCGACGTCGACCATCAACTGCTTCCTGACAGCCTGACACTGCCATTGTTATGGATTGGGCTTTTACTCAACATCGATGCAACTTTTGCGCCCTTGGATAGTGCAGTTTTGGGTGCCGTGTTCGGCTATATCAGCCTGTGGTCGGTCTACTGGCTTTTCAAGATCGCGACCGGCAAAGAGGGCATGGGCTTTGGCGACTTCAAATTACTTGCAGCCTTAGGCGCTTGGTTTGGCCTAGCGGCACTGCCCACCATCGTGCTGATGTCATCGCTGGTTGGCGCGGTTGTTGGCATTTCCCTGATCATCAGTGGTCGACAAACACGCGAGACCCCTTTGCCATTCGGGCCTTTTCTCGCAGGCGCAGGCCTAATACATCTGTTCTATCCAGATGTATTGCTGCGCTGGGTCACAGGCGCCTGATACCGTGTTTGTCGTCGGCATCACAGGAGGCATTGGCAGTGGTAAGTCAGCCGTCACCGACTACCTTGAAACCTTGGGAGTTACCATTGTCGACGCGGATAAGGTCGCGCGCCTTGTCGTTGCGCAAGGTACCGACGGACTTGCGGCCATCACAGCGCATTTTGGTGACGACATCGTTTTATCAGATGGCGAGCTCGACCGCGCGGCATTGCGGAAAATCGTATTTGAGAACCCCGACGAACGAAAGGTACTGGAAGGCATCACTCATCCACTTATTCGTAAGGAAATTGCCCGCCAACTCAGCGAAGCGCGTTCACCCTATGTCGTACTCTCCTCGCCACTGTTACTCGAGTCGGGACAAAGCACCTTTGCAGACTACGTCGTCGTGGTCGACGTCCCTGAAGACCTGCAACTGACGAGAACCATGTCGCGAGACGATAATGACGAGAATCTGGTCAAACGGATCATGGCTGCACAACTCGATAGAGAGACGCGTCTGGCGCGCGCCGATACATCGATTGCCAATGACGCGAGCCTCGAAGCACTCTATCGGCGCGTCGAAGCTCTCCACCAGGACTTACTCGCACGCGCAGCTGTGTCTGAGACTAAGGCGGGAACCTAGGCTAGGGTGTGGGCTTGGGTTTGGGCTTGGGTTTGGGTTTGGGCTTGGGTTATGCGGCAGACAGAAGTGTTTTCACTCGGGTCATGATGTCAGCGTTGGCGTCAGGCACTTGAAAGTTATCAAGCGATCCAACACCGACCCACGCCAGTGGCTGACCCTCCGCGCCGTGGGGCTCTCCGGACCATGTTTCGACGCGATGGACATCGAGTAACACCTGTTTTTCGCCATAGTCATGATGCACTTGTAGCAGCGGTGATGTCTCGCCGATGATAATATCCAACTCTTCTTGGAGCTCACGGCCTAGCGCCGCTTCAACCGACTCGTCAGCCTCGACTTTACCACCGGGGAATTCCCAGAAGCCCTCTAGATGCGCGCCTTTAACACGTCGTGCGAGCAAGACACAGTTCTTGTCATCGATGAGCACGCCAACCGCCACGTGAATTGGCTGGTCCATCAGGTGCGGTACTCAGCATTAATCTTCACGTAATCGTAGGAAAAGTCTGTGGTCCACAGCGTTACACCGGCATCACCCCGCGCAAGATCGATGGTAATGACCAGATCGTCCGGTGCCATGGCCGCCTGACCCGCCTCTTCCGTGTAGCTCGGTGCTCGCGCGCCCTTTTCGGCAATCAGTACGTCATTAATGACGAGTGACACCGCGTCGACATCGAGCGCTTCGACACCCGCCCGACCGACTGCCGCCAAGATTCGGCCCCAATTTGGATCTGACGCAAAGAGTGCCGTCTTTACCAACGGCGAATGCGCCACGGTTCGCGCCACTTGATCGGCCTCCACTTCAGATGCGGCTCCTAAGACAGTTATTTCAACAAACTTAGTCGCGCCCTCGCCATCGCGCACAATGTCCTGCGCCAGGGCCGTAGCGATCTCTGTGAGTGCGGACTGAAATGCAATCGCCTCGTTACTGGACAGAGTACTGATGCGGAAATCAGACTGACCCGTCGCTGTCAGCGTCACGGCGTCATTCGTGCTGGTATCGCCATCCACGGTAATGCGATTGAAACTGGCGTTAACAGCACACCGCAGCATCGTATCGAGTAAAGCGCCGGGAATGTATGCATCGGTTGCAATGAAACCCAGCATCGTCGCCATATTTGGCTGAATCATACCCGAGCCTTTGCTCATACCAACGATCTCGCATGATTGGCCCTTGAAATCTACGGCGCATCGGCGAAGTTTAGGACGCGTATCGGTTGTCATAATCGCCCGGGATGCGCGATTCCAATTTGTCGCTGTTAAATCACCAACTGCGTTGGGTAACACAGCCTCAATCTTCGCGATCGGCAGCACTTCACCAATGACCCCTGTGGAGAAGGGCAATACATGACTAGCCTGGGCACTTGTTTGGGTTGCTACTGCCACACAACTGCGTTCACAGACGTCCATACCGGCTTGGCCTGTACCGGCGTTAGCGTTACCCGAATTAATGAGCAGATACCGCGCGTCTTGACTCGCGACATGCCGCTCGGCGACCACTACCGGGGCAGCTCTAAACGCATTTTGCGTAAATACCGCGGCGGTGTGGCTGCCCTCAGCAATCTCGATAAGTGTCAGATCGTCTCGACCTTCATACTTAATCCCCGCCTGCGCCACGCCCAGCCGAATACCCGGAATACTAAAATCGTCCATGCTCAGCCAAGCGCACCGTGGCATTGCTTGTATTTCTTACCACTCCCACAGGGACAGGGATCATTGCGTCCCACCTTGGGCGCATCGCGGACAACGGGTTGCTGCGTTGCCTCCGCTGACTGCGCTGATTGCGCCTCGGCGCTTGGCTCGCCCTCAGATAAAACAGATGCCTCAGCGTGCTGAAAGGCGAGCTTTTGACGCGCTGCTTCCTCGCGTCTCTGGCGCTCCATTAATTCTGCCTCGTCCTGCCGCTTAATCTGAAGATGGCTTAAAATGCGCACCACTTCTTGTTTTAGTCGCTCAAGTAACGCCTCAAAAAGCTCGAAGGCCTCTCGCTTATACTCCTGCTTGGGGTTCTTGTTAGCGTAGGCGCGCAGGTGAATACCCTGACGCAACTGATCCATGGTCTGTAAATGCTCTTTCCACAATCCATCGAGCACCTGCAGCATGACCTGCGTCTCGATCTGGCGCATGGCCTCACCCATCAGGGAGCTTTTCTCGTCATACGTCGATTGAACTGAGGCAACAATGCGCTCGCGCAATGTCTCCTCGTGCAGGTTTGTATCCTCGTCCAGCCATGTTGCAACCGGCATGTCCTGCGCAAATTCGGTTTTTAAGTATTGCTCAAGACCTGAAACGTCCCACTGCTCTTCTACGCTCATGGGTGGAATAAACCGGTCGATGCCACTGTGAATCACATCGGCGCGAATATTTGTAATCATCTCCTCAACACCTTCGGCCGCCAGCAACTGGTCGCGCTGAGAATAAATAATCTGACGCTGGTCGTTCGCAACGTCATCGTACTCAAGAAGCTGCTTACGAATGTCAAAGTTACGCCCCTCGACCTTGCGCTGAGCACGCTCAATAGAATTGCTCACCATCCGGCTTTCTATTGACTCACCTCGCTCCATGCCGACCTTTTGCATGACCCCAGCCATATTGCCCATGAAAATGCGCATCAAATTATCATCGAGCGATATAAAAAAGCGCGAGGCGCCGGGATCACCCTGCCTACCGGCGCGGCCGCGAAGCTGATTATCAATCCGACGAGACTCGTGACGCTCTGTTCCCACGATGTGAAGGCCACCTGCATCCAGCACTGCTTGGTGCCGCTCTTCCCAGGCGGCCCGAGCCGCTTCTTTAACACCGTCATCATCAAGACTAGCCAACTCCGCTTCCAGATTACCGCCCAGCACAATATCGGTACCGCGACCTGCCATATTGGTAGCGATTGTCACCACACCGGGCCGACCTGCCTGCGCAATGATCTCTGCCTCCTGTTCATGGTATTTAGCGTTGAGCACCTTGTGCTCGATGTTGGCTTTTTTAAAGTAATCTGACAGCTCTTCTGACGTTTCTACCGACGCTGTACCCACCAATACGGGGGCATTGTTTTCGATAATAGTGCGCGTCTCTTCGACAATGGCCTCAAGCTTTTCTTCTTTGGACATGAAGACCAAATCGTTCATATCCTTGCGCTTCATCGGCAAGTTTGTGGGAATGACAACGCATTCCAGACCGTAGATTTGACGAAATTCAAAGGCTTCAGTATCCGCCGTACCGGTCATACCACTCAATGTTTCATAGAGTCGGAAGTAGTTCTGGAAGGTCGTTGAAGCCATGGTTTGGCTCTCGGCCTGAATATTGACATTCTCCTTGGCCTCGATGGCTTGATGCAGTCCTTCTGACAAGCGACGTCCGGGCATGGTTCGACCCGTGTGCTCATCGATCAACACCACCTGCCCGTTCTGCACAATGTATTCTACGTTTCGCTGAAATAGGTTATGCGCTCGCAATGCGGCATTGACGTGGTGCAGTAGACCTAAATTGGTGGCTGCGTATAGCGAGTCATCGCCATTGAGTAACCCACCCTCAATCAGCATAGTCTCGACCAGTTCATGACCGTCCTCGGTCAACTCTACCGTGCGCTGCTTCTCGTCAATGACAAAGTCACCGTCTTCAGCCTCTTCACTACTTCGGCGTGTTAGCCGAGGGATTAACTTATTAATCTTACGATAGAGTTCGGAGCTATCCTCTGCCGCTCCCGAGATGATGAGTGGCGTCCGAGCCTCATCGATGAGAATAGAGTCAACCTCGTCGACAATGGCAAAGGCAAGCTGCCCCTGCATCTTGTCTGCCATGCTAAAGGCCATATTGTCGCGCAAGTAATCAAACCCGAATTCGTTGTTTGTGCCGTAGACAATGTCTGCAGAGTACGCGCTGCGTTTTTCTTCCTGCGACTGCCCTGACTTGACGACCCCGACCTCTAGACCGAGAAAGTTGTATAGCTTTCCCATCCACGCCGCATCGCGCGAAGCCAGGTAGTCGTTAACCGTAATCAGATGAACGCTATTTCCAGACAGGGCATTGAGGTAGGCCGGTAATGTTGCCACTAACGTCTTACCCTCACCCGTCCTCATCTCAGCGACGTTTCCTTCATGCAAGACAACGCCACCGATTAACTGAACGTCAAAGTGACGCATACCCATTGCGCGTACACCACCCTCGCGCACGACCGCAAACGCCTCCGGTAAAAGACTATCAAGCGACTCGCCCTCTTCGTAACGCGTTTTAAACTCGGTCGTCTTCGCGCGCAATGCGTCGTCATCAAGCGCCTTCATGCCCTCTTCAAGCGCATTGATTTTCGTAACGGTTTTTTTGATTCGGCGGAGCACGCGGTCATTACGTGAGCCGAAGATCATTGTCAGCGGATTTGCCATGGTATTTCCAATAGGTAGAGTTGAGTTCCTGCGCAGTCTGCGCGATCAGCAAGGCCAGTAAACATCTTGGCCGATCATCAGTGATCTTAGTTTGGTGTGCGGCGCAGGTAGCTCGCAGGATCGACCGGACGGCCGTTTTTATGCACCTCAAAGTGAACATGGGGTCCCGTGGAGCGCCCGCTGTTACCCATGAGAGCAACCACATCGCCTCGGCGAACCATGTCGCCTACTTTGACGAGATTCTCTTGATTGTGTGCGTAACGTGTAATGACCCCGTCACCGTGTGCCACTTCGACCATTTTGCCGTAGCCATAGCGCTGGCCGCTCCAGCTGACGACACCGCTAGCTACCGCGACAATGTCAGCGCCCTCGCGACCCGCAAAATCGACACCCTCATGCCATGCTTTTTTACCACTGAAAGGGTCAATTCGAGTGCCGTATCGCGACGACGCCCAGCCCGACAAAATGGGACGCCCCGATGGCGTGGCGTCACTCTTTACTTGTTCACCCTGTATCAGCTCAGACAAAATATCGAGCTGAACCTCGCGATCGTCCAGTGCTGTGCTGAGTGCGAATAACTCACCCTCCAATGCAGGTATAAGCTCTCGCGCATCCTCATCGGGGGCCATCAGTGGACCGCCCAATGCGGGCGCCCTATCAAAGTTAAATTCACCTGCTTCAAGGCCGGCACTGGCCGTCAGATTCATACCGACGGCATCGAGTCGCGTCACGCGACTCTGAAGCTCGGCCAGCAACAAGGTCATGGACTCAAGTCGTCTCTCCGCCTCGACCGCCATATCTGCCAGTGCTTCTGCCCGCTCCCGCGCATCCTCCGAAGCCTGTGTTTCAGCCGCAGTCTGTGACCGTGTAACGCCCTTTTTGACGCCAAACTCGTAACTCAATCCTGCTAGCGATACGGGCAATCCAATCAACAAAGCCGACACGACAAGACGCGTCCATCGACCCATTTCGATGGTTTTTGACGGACCTTCATTTTTGATGAGGATGAATTTCAAGGGCAACAGGCTATTCAATCTATTCGCTGCGCAACTATGCCAGACTTAACCGAGCTGTGAAAGCACGGATAGTGTGACCTTTGAGAGATGTGTACTTAGGCTGGGGCGTAGGTAAGAAAGGGTTGGTTATAGGAAATCGGAGCGTCGTCAGCGTCGTCAAACGTCACCATTTCCCAGGCCTCCTTATTCGCAATGAGGGTTCGCAACGCCAGATTATTAAGCGCGTGCCCGGATTTAAAAGCTCGGTATTCACCGATCAAGCTGTACCCTAGCAAGTAAAGGTCACCGATGGCGTCGAGTACTTTGTGCTTTACGAATTCGTCGTCGTATCGAAGTCCGCCGTTATTGAGAACCTTGTAGTCGTCAATCACGATCGCATTGTCCATGCTGCCTCCGCGGGCCAGCCCTCTCGATCTCAGATATTCGATCTCCTCAACAAAACCGAAGGTTCTCGCACGACTGACCTCGCGAACAAAAGATGTCGTAGAAAAGTCGATTTCAGCGGTGGCGGCCCGGTGTTTGAACACAGGATGATCAAAGTCGATACCAAATGAGATTTTAAATCCTTCTAGGGGCAAAAAGCTCGCGTGCTTGTCACCGTCGGATACCGTGACCTCGCGCTTGACCCGGATGAACTTCTTCGGCGCGTGCTGTTCAATAACACCTGCACTCTGCAGCAGAAAAACAAAAGGCGCTGCGCTACCGTCCATGATGGGGATTTCAGGGGCGGTAACGTCCACGTAGGCATTATCAACACCGAGGCCCGCCATGGCGGACAGCAGATGCTCAATCGTGGATACTCGAGCCTCTCCGTGAATCAGACACGTCGACAACGTCGTCTCACCAACCAAGTCAGCGCGAGCGGGGATCTCGGCTACAGGGTTTAAGTCAGTGCGACGAAATACAATGCCGGTATCGACAGGCGCTGGCGAAAGCGTTAAGAGCACTTTCTCGCCTGTATGCAAGCCGACTCCCGTCGCCTTGATCGAATTACGCAATGTTCGTTGTCGTATCATTTCTCAGCCTTTCTCAGAGGGCACTCATCCCGAGAGCAAGTCACTCTCTGTGGAATTTCCAGCTTCGGGATTTCCAGCCTGTATTTGCGCGCCGGTTTTAATCCGCTTGGCGACGCAAAAAAGCGGGAATATCGAAATAACCCTCAGCGCTACTCTCTTCTACCGCAACCGCTTGACCACTGACGGCAACGCGTTGCCGCTTCGCGGGGGGAAGATCATACCCTTCGTAAGCCGGCTTAGTCGATGCCGTAGGTCGAACTGGAGCAACAGGCTCGACCTTCTTGAGTATGGGCCGACCCTGATGAACACCCAGTCCTGTCGCCACAACAGTCACTTTTAGCTCATCGGTCATGGTCGGATCAATAACCGTTCCAATGACCACAGTTGCGTCATCGCAGGCTATTTCTTCAATGGCTTCACCCACCTCAGCAAACTCACCGAGTGAGAGGTCTAGTCCAGCAGTAATATTGACCAGCAACCCTTTCGCACCGCTTAGATCGATGTCGTCGAGCAGAGGACTATTAATCGCACGCTCTGCGGCCTCACGCGCCCGACCCTCGCCAGCAGCAGTACCGGTACCCATCATCGCCGAGCCCATTTCCGACATCACGGTCTTCACGTCAGCAAAGTCGACGTTGATCATGCCGGGTCGGATAATCAGATCGGCAATTCCCTGCACTGCGCCAAACAAAACGTCATTCGCTTCTTTAAAAGCATCGAGAAGACTCGTTGTTTTACCCATGACCTCGAGTAATTTCTCGTTCGGGACAGTAATCAGAGAATCGACGTGCTGTTCTAACTCCTTGAGTCCATCCTCCGCGATCGACAGACGCTTACGTCCTTCGAAGCTAAAGGGACGCGTTACAACCGCGACGGTTAAAATACCCATATCGCGTGCTACCTCAGCGACAATGGGCGCGCCACCCGTGCCAGTACCACCACCCATGCCAGCGGTGACGAACACCATATCGGCACCTTGCAGCGCTTCCGCAATTCGATCCCGATCCTCTAAGGCAGCGGCACGTCCAATCTCAGGATTAGCGCCGGCTCCCAAACCTTTGGTGATCGTATTCCCGAGTTGTAAAACGGTTTTTGAATCGATATCCGCCAGCGCCTGAGAATCGGTATTTGCGCAAATAAAATCCACGCCTTCGATATCGTGTTCAATCATGTGACGCACAGCGTTACCGCCACCACCGCCAACACCAATTACTTTAATAACCGCATTTTGTGGTGCGTTATCTACTAGTTCAAACATAGTCTTTCTCCCCGTTTAAGCGTATCTGGTTTCCCAGATTTCCCCGTTTACTCAAAAGTTGCGACTAAACCAATTGCGCAACCCATCCAGCATGCTGCTGGTCTTCTGACGACCCGCAGCAAGCTGCGCGCCCTCGTGAAGTTCTTTGGCACCCGATAGCAGCAGCCCAACCGCTGTTGCGTAAATCGGATTTCGAATAATGTCGTGCATACCCCGCGTGTACTGTGGTGCACCGACGCGGACCGGCATATGAAAAATTTCTTCAGCCAGTTCCACAACGCCCTCCATCTTCGAGGTGCCGCCTGTCAAAACCACGCCTGCCGGAATCAGCTCCTCAAAGCCTGAACGTCTTATTTCGCCTTGAATCAAAGTGAACAACTCGTCATACCGTGGCTCGACCACCTCAGCGAGCGACTGACGTGACAAGTCTCTGGGTGGCCTGTCTCCGACACTAGGAACCTTGATGGTTTCGTCTGGACCGGTTAGTTGCGCGAGCGCGCAGGCGTAGCGAATTTTAATTTCTTCGGCGTGTTGCGTTGGCGTTCTCAACGCCATCGCAATATCGCTAGTCACCTGATCGCCCGCGATGGGAATCACGCCCGTGTGGCGAATTGATCCCTCTGTGAAAATAGCGATATCCGACGTTCCACCGCCAATATCAACCATGCACACGCCAAGGTCCCGCTCATCGTCGGTAATCACGGAGTAACTCGAGGCTAATTGCTCCAAAACAATAGCATCGACCTCTAGACCACAGCGTTTGACACATTTCTCAATATTTTGCGCTGCTGTTTCTGCACACGTAACCAAGTGCACCTTGGCCTCCAGGCGAACACCCGACATACCCAAGGGCTCTTTGATACCGCCTTGATTATCGATGACGTATTCTTGGGGCAAGACATGCAGAATTTTTTGATCGGCTGGAATGGCTACTGCCTGTGCCGCATCGGTAACTCGATCAATGTCAGCCCGCTGCACCTCGCCATCCTTGATCGCGACTATGCCGTGCGAGTTCATTGACCGGATATGGTTTCCGGCAATTCCCACATAGACCGAGTGAATTTGACAGCCAGCCATCAATTCGGCTTCTTCCACTGCACGTTGAATTGCGTTGACTGTGGATTCGATATTGACCACTACACCCTTTTTTAACCCCTTCGATGGGTGCGAGCCGATACCAACAATATCGATGGTGCCGTCGGTATCGACCTCGCCGACCACAGCGACAACCTTGGACGTACCTATGTCCAATCCAACGATCATCCGCTTTTCCTCATTCCCTGCCACTACTGACCTCCCTGCTTTCGCACTATTGCGGTCACTCTAAAATCTGATGCTCGGCGCAAAATTGCTGCCCCACGCTCGTACCGAAAATCAATCCGTGCGATTGACTTGCGATCCACCTCACTGTCCAACAAGGCCGCAAATCGACGAACCCGTTGAGCAAAATCTCTGTCACCAAATTGCACCTGCGTGCCGTCCGTAAGCTCGGCCTGTACCTGACCCAACTTGTCCTGGGTGAGTCCTGAAATAGCCAAACCATAGGGCAGCAGTAAGGTTTGAAAGAGTTTGAAATGCTCGATCAGAAAAGACGGCTTGCGATGCTCGCTCCAAAGCATCGGGAGCTCCGCGTAGCGCGGCATCATGTCGCCCTCAAAAATAAGGCCCTGCTGATTGATGTAAGCCGCGTCACCCCATCGTGCGATGGGTTGCTGTTCGGTAATGGTGACCTTGATGGTGTCAGGCCACTCCCGACGAACGCTCGCTGCATGTACCCAGGAAAGACCCTCGAGCTGCTGTCGAATTGACCGCAAGTCAGCCAGCAAAAATCCATCGGCAACATGGGGCTTAATGATAGCTTCGAGACTCGCAGGCTCGATATGACGCATGTCACCCGCTATCGCTATGTGCTGCACCGGCATATCAGTCGCTCGTTGCGTCAACAGACCAACTAATACCGCAATACAGATCAACGAGACGACAGTAACGATTCGTTTAACGCCGCGCACGAAGCGCGCCCAGCGGTCGTGCCACCTGGATTCGCGAACCTGTGGGGCGTCACGACTCATAGCGCAGCTCCATGGATCCGCGATAAATCTCCGTAAGAAGATCGCTAAAACTCAGACCAGCAGCTGCCGCTGCCTTGGGGACAAGACTATGGTCAGTCATCCCCGGTATCGTATTGACCTCGAGCAACTGCCAGCCATCGCGGCCGTGCATGAGATCCACTCTGCCCCAGACCTCGGCGCCGGAGGCAGTAAACGCGTCCATGGCTAGGATCTGAAGTGCCTGTGTCTCTCTCGCATCAAGATCCGCTGGGCACTCAAATTGCGTTGCGCCCGATACATATTTTGCCTCGAAATCGTAAAAGTCTGACGCGGGTGTAATTTTGATAGGCGGTAATGCACGGCCATTTACAACAGCCACTGTGTACTCGTCGCCACGAACCAGAGACTCGGCCATCACGGGGACACGCGACTTGGCCGCATGAATCACCGACTCGCGAAGACGCTCGCTGTCATGGGCAATGGACATACCGACTGATGAGCCCTCGGAAACAGGCTTCACAAAGACGGGACCCAAACGACTAATGATATCGTCGAGATCGCTGGTGAGGCTCACCATCTCAAATGGCGGCGTAGGTAGACCCAAGCTGCGCCAGATGAGTTTCGTCTTCGCCTTATCCATGCATAGTGCGCTGCCTAGCACACCAGAGCCCGAATAGGGCACGCCGAGCGACTCAAGAAGACCCTGAACAGATCCATCCTCTCCGCCGAGGCCATGTAGGAGATTAAACACAAAGGTGTCCGCGGGAAGGTCGAGGTACCATCCGTTACGTGCCGTATCGATGCGCGTAACAAGGGCTTCAGCCAATTCAAGGCCGTCGGCAACCGCCGCTCCACTCTTGAGCGATATATCGCGTTCAGCCGAGCCTCCGCCCATCAAAACTGTCAAACTTTTACCGCGCAGTTCGGTACTCATTCGAGCACCTCCAGCGCCGGCGTGTCGGCTAGCAGGCGCGATAGCCGGCCAATATCGCCGGCACCCTGCATGATCAATATGTCGCCATCGCGTAACAGCCTGGCCAACCTCGCTGGAAGCTGACCGTTGTCGGCAATCAGTACTGGATCAACAAAACCCGCCTGACGGATACTTCTTGCGAGCGAGCGGCTATCTGCGCCGCTAATAACAGCCTCACCCGCCGCGTAAACTTCAAGCAATGCCAATCCATCAACTGTCGATAGCACGTCGACAAACTCGTCATAGCAGTCTCGGGTTCGACTATACCGATGCGGTTGAAATGCCATGACCAATCGCCTGCCTGGATAGGCGAGTCGGGCCGCAGCGATGGTGGCTTTCAATTCGGTAGGATGATGGCCGTAGTCATCGACCAGTAGCGCCGATCCAGCCTTCCACTGAATGTTCCCCAAGACAGAAAATCGGCGTCCGATACCTTCAAAGCGGTCGAGTCCCCTGACGATAGCCTCATCGTCCACACCAAGCTCCGTACAGACGGCAACAGCCGCCGCAGCATTTAACGCATTGTGACTACCGGGCATCGGCACCGACAGTGACAGCGCGTCGCCACGCGCCTTCCGATTCAAGGTAAATCGACTCTCAGTGCCTGAGACGCGAAGTGCCTCTAAGCGGTAGTCGGCGTTATCGGCAAAACCGTAGGTTACGACTTGGCGCGTCATACTGGGCATTAGTTCACGCACACCCGGATCGTCGAGGCATACCAGTGCAACACCGTAAAATGGCAAGTTGTGCAAGAACTCGATAAATGCCTGCTGGTAGGCACCAACGTCGCCCTCATAATGCTCCATGTGGTCGGGTTCCACGTTGGTAATCACCGACATCATGGGTAAGAGATGAAGGAAAGAAGCATCACTTTCGTCGGCCTCGACGACCAAGTAGTCGCTGTCGCCCAACTGCGCATTAGTGCCGAGATTATTGAGTACGCCACCAATAACGAAGGTTGGATCTAAGCCCGCCTCAGTCATAAGGGACGCAATAAGGCTGGTCGTGGTAGTTTTCCCGTGAGTACCAGCAACCGCAATGCTAAAGCGATAACGCATGAGCTCCGCTAGCATTTCCGCACGCGGTACGATGGGGATTCGCTGCTCTCTTGCAGCCTTGATTTCAGGGTTTGAATCGTCAATGGCTGAAGACACCACTAGGACATCGGCGCCCTCTACATTCAATGCCTTGTGACCAATAACAACCGAGACGCCAAGCTCTCTAAGTCTCATTACTGGGTTACTCTCGGCGATATCAGATCCCGATACGGTATAGTTCAGTCCCACCAAGACCTCGGCGATGCCGCTCATACCCGAACCACCAATGCCAACGAAGTGGATGCGCTTTATTCGGCGCATCATGGGCTCGCGGGTTAGCACCTGACTAGCCACAGACCACCTCCTGAGCAATAGCCACGACCTGCTGCGTCGCATCGGGTTTGGACCAGTATCGCGCTTGTTCGGACATGCGCTCTAGGCGCGTCGCATCACCGAGTATCTCGACAATAAAAGTCGGCAGATGATCACCTGCGAGCTCAGCCTGAGGAACGATAACCGCACCGCCCACCTTCGACAGGGCTTCTGCATTTTTCTGTTGATGGTCGTCAATAGCCTGTGGCAATGGCACGAGAATGCTGGGGGTGGCCGTAACCGCAAGCTCGCTCACAGTCAGGGCTCCGGCGCGGCATATGGCAACGTCTGCCCACGCATAAAGCGCAGGCATATCATCGACAAAAGGCATCACCTCGATACGATTCACCGCCACCTCTTTCCACGCCGCCTCGGTCGGGATCTGATGCGCCTTTCCGCATTGATGACGCACCTCAATCCTAGAGAGCGCGTCGTCCGGTAGCGAGGCAAACGCTGCTGGACACCCCGCATTTAGCGCCTGCGCGCCCTGACTTCCCCCCAAAATGGCCACCCGAAGGCATCGCGAGTGTTCAAAATGTGTATCGGGATAGCGCTTATTAGGCAGACCGCTAAAGGCGGCACGCAGTGGATTTCCAGTTACGCTGACATTAATGTCACGCAAAAACGCGCCGTCAAATCCAGCCATAACACGCCGAGCATGCTTGGCCAGTAGCCGATTAGTGGTCCCCGCTACGGCGTTTTGCTCATGAATCAACAGCGGGATACCTAAGACCTTTGCGACAGCACCAGCCGGTCCGGCAGCATAGCCGCCAAAGCCAATGACCATATTCGGTCTCTTCCGAGCCAAGAGAATAAACGCTTGAGCAGACGCGAGGACAAGCGTGATCAAGCCCTTGATCTTAGACATCAACCCTTTACCACGAAGCCCCAGCGTCTTCAGTGTGTGTAGCGTAAAGTTATTTGCGGGTACGACGCTGGCTTCAAGACCGCGAGAGGTACCAATCCAGGACACATTCCAGCCCTTGGCACGAAGATCTTCTGCAACCGCCAGCCCGGGATAGACGTGACCGCCAGTGCCACCGGCCATGATCATAGCGCTGGGTGTGGAGGCATTCACGATGATGCTCTCCTCGCCTGAACCTTGGCCTGCCCTTTTTTCCGCCCGTGCCGGATAGCCCCATTAAACCGCTCGAGCTTGAGAAGGAAACCCACCATGACGCAACTGACGAAAAGACTATTGCCGCCATAACTGATAAACGGCAACGTCAGCCCCTTTGTTGGTAGCAAGCCTGAACTCACGCCCATATTGACAAAAGCTTGCCCCGCAAAAATGAGCGCAAAACCAAAACAACAATAAGCTTCGAAGCAACGATCATCGACCAAAAAGCGATAACCCATGAGTACGATGCGCGCGACGAACGCCGCAAACAGCAAGATGACGGCCACGGCACCGACTAGCCCGGTCTCTTCCGCCCAAATCGAAAAGACGAAATCGGTATGCGCCTCCGGCAGATAAAACAGTTTTTGTACGCTGTTGCCCAAGCCAACGCCAAACCACTCGCCTCGTCCGTAAGCAATAAGCGACTGAATGAGCTGAAAACCACTACCGAAGGGGTCACTCCAAGGGTCTTGATAGGCCATGAGGCGCTTCATTCGATAGGGCGCCATGACGATCATGCCAACCAACATTGCGATCGCGGACAACACTAAGGCCAATACGTAAACTAACCGAGCTCCCGCCATGAATAGCATGCCAAAGGCTGTTCCCAATACAATGACTGTCGCACCAAAATCGGGCTCCAACAGCAGCAACACGGCAAAAATCAACAGGACACCAATAGGTTTTAACAGGCCGCGCAGTTCAGTACGCAACTCCACAGCGTGGCGAACCATGTAGCCCGACAACCACACCACGAGCGCAAATTTCGCGAACTCGGATGGCTGAAAGGTCAGAGGACCAAGCGGGATCCATCGCTGGCTACCGTTAACGACACGGCCAACGCCGGGAACAAGCACCAGCACCAAGAACGCGAAGGCAAGTAGCAACAACCATGGTGAAACCACTCGCCAGGTTGATGTGGGTATGGCATAAGCAATTGCACCCAGGGTAAGGCCAATACCTAGATACATTACGTGACGCGTGGCATGGTGCCACTGATCACCGAATTTAACCTCGGATAAACTAATCGACGCTGACGAAATGGCGATGACGCCAATAGATATCAGGATCGCCGCCAGTATTAATAGCGTCGAACCAGTAGCGTGATCGTGCCTCGTCGTAGTCATCAAAGCGACGCCTCTGCTTCTACCACAGCGGCCTTGAAGGTCTCACCACGATCAACGTAGTCGCGGAACATATCGAAGCTGGCACACCCGGGAGATAGAAGCACCGTGTCTCCCGCTGAGGCCACAGAGATCGCCGCATCAACCGCTTCTTTCATACTGCAAACACGCGATACCGGCACAGTCCCGCCAATGGCCCCCTCAATCTCATCCGCAGCCAGCCCAATAAGGACAACGTGCTTGGCATAGATGACGGCTGCTTTTGCAAGGGCCTCGAAAGACTGTCCCTTACCGTTACCACCCGCGATTAATACAATATTCTGCCCATCCGCTAGGCCCGCGAGCGCTGCGACGCTGGCGGCCACGTTTGTACCCTTACTGTCATTTACAAACGAGATTCCGCGCTCGATAGCAATCAGTTCGCAACGATGTGGGAGTCCCTCTAAGGCCGTGAGACCGTCAATCAGAGGGCCAAATTCAAGACCCATAGCGCGCCCAATACTGAGCGCGGCTAGCGCGTTTTCGACATTATGCTTACCGACTACCGGAATGGCCGATACAGGACACAAAGGCTCAAACCCGTGACAGATCCATGTGGCTCCATCGCTATCTCGAAGACCAATTTGGTCTATATCCGGCTCGTTATCACGCCACACAGTCCAGGGTACATCGCCCTTGCCAATGGGCTGGGTCAGCGAATCACGGTAGTTCGCGACAACGTGCTGTGCACCGGCAAAAATCCGGTGTTTTGCCAAGTGATAGAGCGGCATTGTGCGGTGACGATCGAGATGGTCGGGGGATAAGTTGAGTACAGCAGCGACTGCAAGATCGAGATTGCCAGCCCGCTCCAACTGAAATGACGAGAGCTCCAGCACGTAGACATCAACATCGCAATCCAACAGGTCGAGTGCCGGCACACCTATATTGCCGCCCACTGCCACCTTCAGACCACAGGACGTCAAAAGCTGTCCCACATAAGTGGTCACTGTAGATTTTCCGTTTGAGCCGGTAATACCAATTACCGGAACCGTCGCCTCGGCAACGAAAAGATCGATGTCACCCCGAACATCCACACCCTGAGATTGAGCGCGCTTGATCACCTCAGAATCCATCGCAATGCCCGGCGATGCAATGAGCAAGTCGAGCTGATCCATCAGCCCTTCATCAAGCTCGCCAAAATGCGTCTCTACTCCTGCAAGCTCGCGCCGCAACCCTAGGTCGCTTTGCAGTTCAGCCCGCGTATCCATAGCAATGAATGGCAGACCTTGATCTCGCCAGAAGCGCGCCACCGACAACCCGGTCTGCCCAAGACCGAGAATGCCACGTCGAATCGAACTGGATATGAGATCGGGCATCATTCAGTCCTACCTCAGTTTGAGCGTCGCTAGCCCAAAGAGCACCAGCATCGCTGTGATAATCCAGAAACGGACAATCACGCGCGGCTCGGGCCATCCAGACAGCTCAAAGTGATGATGGATGGGCGCCATCTTAAAAACGCGCTTACCACGCAATTTAAACGACGCCACTTGAATAATGACGGACAAGGTCTCCATAACGAAGACACCGCCCATGATGAGTAGTACAAATTCCTGTCGAATGATGACAGCCACGATCCCAAGTGCGGCACCGAGTGCAAGCGCACCCACGTCGCCCATAAACACCATGGCGGGGTAGGTGTTGAACCACAAGAAACCCAGTCCAGCACCCGCAATGGCGCCACAGAAGACCACCATCTCGCCGGTACCGGCGATGTAAGCTATGTTCAGATAAGAAGCGAATTCCACGTGGCCCGTCAAATAGGCAATCATCCCAAGACCAACCGACACCATTACGGTGGGCAGAATCGCAAGCCCATCGAGCCCATCAGTGAGGTTGACAGCATTGCTGGCACCGACGACAACAAGGTACGCCCAGGGAATAAACATGAGCCCCAGTAGCAGTGCGAAGTCTTTGAGGAACGGAAGGTATAGGGTCAACTCCGGTGTCTGAGTTGATGTGGCAAATAGATAGCTCACCGAGACCAGACCAACTAGTGATTGCCAAAAATACTTCCACTTTGCAGGAAGCCCGCGCGAGTCTTTTTCAACGACCTTGCGATAGTCGTCAACCCAGCCAATGGCACCAAAGAACACCGTGGTTAGCAATGCCACCCATAAGTATTTACTCGATAAATCACCCCACAGCAGTGTGCCGGATGCGATGGCCACGATGATCAGCGCACCGCCCATGGTGGGCGTCCCGGCCTTGCTCAGATGAGACTGTGGCCCATCAACTCTGACTGCCTGACCAATCTGCATCTCACGCAGCCAGAGAATCATTTTGGGACCAATGAGAGTAGATATAATAAGTGCTGTCATGGCGGACAAAATGCCGCGCAGCGTGATGTACTGAAATACAGAAAAACCGGATTCCCACTCCGCTAACTGCTGGGCGAGCCAAGCTAACATGAAGTGCCTCCAAGTGATTCGCACATGGCGTCAACAAAGCGGTCTAGTTGCATTGCTCGCGATCCCTTTATCAAAACTGTTTCATTTGCTCCAAACGCAGGGCTATCGGCAATCAACGCAGCAACGTCTTTGTAATGGCGGGTCTGTGAGTTCGATAAGTCGCTGATATGCTTTGACAGCTCACCCACCGCCAGTAGCCGCTCGATACCGAGCTCAGCGATGCGTTCGCCAATGTTGCAGTGGTACGTCACAGCCTCATCGCCCAGCTCTAGCATGTCAGCCAGCACGGCGGTTCGTGGGGCATCAGCAGAAGACAAGAGGTTTAGTGCTGCCATGACACTGGAGGGGCTGGCGTTATAACTATCGTCGATAAGACGAATACCGTTTTGGAGCTGGCGTATGTCTCCACGACCTCTCACAGGGGTGACTGACGCTAAACCATCGCTAATCGTTTTGTCCTCGATGCCGAGGGCCTGAGCCGCAGCAGCAGCGGCAAGCGCATTTACCATGCCGGGCTCGCCGGGAATGGAAATGCGCCACAAAGCGGGCGTACCGCACATGTCGACGTTCATAACAGACCCGTCAAAGCCGCGATCCTGACTCGAAACTAGTCGAATATCTGCAGCACTTGACCGCCCGAAAGTCAGCACTTGCGCCGGCTGGGCGCGCGCGCGCCAAGCTGCAAGCTCCGGCTCATCCGCATTCAGTATCGCTGTATCATGCTCGCTCAGATTGTCGAGAATCTCGCCCTTGGCTGCGACGATCGCCTCCCGACTTCCAAACCGCTCGACATGGGCCTCTCGCGCATTTAACAAAATCACCACCTGAGGAGATGCCATTGATTTCAGGTACGCGATGTCGCCCATTTGTGCTGCACCCATCTCCACAACAGCGAACGCAGCAGCTGAATTGAGCTTCGCTAAGGTCAAGGGAACACCCAGCTCGTTGTTCTGATTGCCCTCGGTTGCGATGGTAGGGCCCGCACCTGAACATATCGCCGCCAGAAAAGACTTAGCGGTTGTTTTACCGGCACTGCCGGTAATACCTATGACCTTCCCCGAAAATTCAGCACGTACCAGCCGGGCAACGTGCCCGCAGGCGGCCATCGCGTCAGACGCGATGACATGGGGGATGTCTTGACTGATTGGGCGTTCACTAACGACAGCGACCGCGCCTCTCGCAATCGCGCTACTAATATAGTCGTGGCCGTCCACGCGCTGACCTGCGATTGCAACGAAAAGATCACCCGGCTCAACTAGCCGACTGTCGATTGCCAATCCTGTGACCGTGACATCACCACAGTGAGAAGCCAATTCTAATGAGCGGGCAATATCGGAAAGACGAAGGCGCATTACAATCTCACCTCCCTATCTCGAAGTGCCCGCTCTGCGAAGACAGCGTCCGAGAAGGAATGGCGCTCTGACCCGACTTGCTGATACGTTTCATGGCCTTTACCGGCGACTAATACCGTATCACCTATCGCTGCAGACGAGATTGCCAATCGAATAGCCTCGGCTCGATCTAGTTCGATATGAACATCCGCCGATGTACAGCCTGCAATAATGTCATTGGCTATTGCAGCTGGGTCTTCTGACCTAGGATTGTCATTAGTAATAATCACTCGGTCCGCGAGCTGGCTGGCGATAAGACCCATGTCAGGTCGCTTCCCTCTATCGCGGTCACCACCACAACCGAAGACAACCCACAAACTCCCCGTACATGAGTGGGCGAGCGCGCCAAGAGAATTCGCCAGTGCATCAGGGGTGTGTGCGTAATCAACGACCACCCGTATGTCGCTCGCAGAACTGACTTCCTGCATCCGACCCTCGACCGGGAGTAAATGCGCGGCGGCGGCGGCTACCTCTCGGAAGGCGAAACCTAGGCCGGCCACGGCCATGATTGCAACAGAGACATTAAATGCGTTAAAGCGCCCATGGAGTGCCGTGGCAATCTCAGCTGTCCCCAGTGGCGAGCTTATTCGGAATGTCAGCCCAGCTGTCGTTTCACTGATGATTTTGACATGCACATCTGACAGTGGGTCAGTTAAAGACACGCCTACCGCGGGGCATGAAGACACCTCAATAGCACCATGTGTCGCCTCATCGTCTGCATTGTAGATGACACGCTGAAGTGCGAAGTCAGAAAACAGCTTTAGCTTGGCTTGGCGATAACCATCGAGGTCGCCGTGATAATCCAAGTGGTCTCTGGTCAGATTGCTGAACACGCCAGTGTGAATGCGCAGGCCGTTAAGTCGCCCTTGTGCTAGCGCATGACTTGAGGCCTCGATCGCCACATGCCTTATGCCCCGATCGCGCCAGACTGCAAGGCAGCGATTCAACGACACAACATCAGGTGTTGTATTGAGGGCCTCAACACTCTGGGTCGACTGAGTTCGGGCACCAAGCGTCCCGATAGTGCCCGAAGACTCACCCAGCAACCGCAATAATTGACCAATATAGTCGGTGATGCTGGTTTTACCATTAGTGCCGGTAACCGCAATCATCGACAACTCGGATGATGGATCCTCGAAGTAACGTCGCGCAATTTCACCGACATGTAACTTAAGGTTGGGGATGGCGACGATCGCAGGATGCGGCTCTTGCGCTGCATCGGCCTCAGTTATAACGGCCATTGCGCCGCGCATCAGTGCTTCGTCAACAAATTGTCTGCCGTCGAGCTGGTGACCGCTCAGGGCAATAAACGCATCGCCGGGCGCGACTGTTCGACTGTCTAACGTGAGTCCCGTCGGCACCTTAGCCATAACCGCATGGCTTAAGAGGGGGTTCATCGCGGGCGCAAAGGGCTGCGTGAGTGCCGAAAGCGTCATGTCAGGCACTGGTATCGCCCTCCCCTGAGCCAGCCAGAATCAATTCGCCAGATTCCGGCTCTGCGCTCTTGGGCGCGACATTTTTAATTCGAAGGACTTCCTGTGTTATCCGAGAGTAAACGGGTGCGGCTGCGGCACCACCACCATAGGCATCACCCGAGGGCTCATCAATGACAACAACGGTGACGTAGCGCGGAGCGCTTACCGGCGCCACGCCCACAAACAACGCAACGTAGCGATCGTCCAGATAGCCAGCACTCCCAACCTTGTGCACAGTCCCAGTTTTTCCACCAACACCGAAGCCTGACACGGTCGCCTTTCGGGCCGTACCCTCTGGTCCTGTAACCCTGTGTAAGACCGTTATCACCTGCTCCGCGACTGCTGGGGAAATAACCTGACGAGAGGCGTGGTGTCGCGATCCGCCGGAGGCTTCGCCCTGGGCAATAAAGGTGAAAGGGACCAGCTTCCCCTTATTGGCAAAAACGGCGTAAGCCTGAGCGAGTTGCATTGGGGTCACCAAGAGCCCATAACCGAAAGCAGGGGTGACTCGATCAATAGCACTCCAGAAGTCATGATCCGGAAGTCGCCCTGATCGCTCCCCCGGAAACTCTGCGCCAGTTGACTGCCCCAAACCAAACCGCGCGAAAACGTCCAGGATAGGCTCGTGGCCTAACGCCTGCGCTATTTTTGTTACACCGACCTGACTCGACTTCTCGATAACTCTCGACACCGAGATCTCACCGTAATTCACTGGGTCGGGGAGCACTTTGTCGCCAACTTTAATCCTGCCGGGCGAGGTGTTGATGAGTGTTTCTATATCGAATTCGCCACTCTCCAGAGCGGCAACCAGCGTCAATGGTTTTACCGTCGATCCCGGCTCAAAAACGTCTGTTACAACTCGATTTCGCATGGTAGCGAGATCGAGCTGCCCTCGACGATTGGGGTTAAAGGAAGGCAAATTTGTCATTGCTAGAATTTCGCCCGTCCGGGCATCCACCGTGACGGCCGAGGCCGCGGCTGCGCCCGTCTCGTTCATTGCCCTAAGCAATTCTCGATGCTGGACGTGCTGCAAACGCAAATCGAGGCTGAGCTGTAGCTCTGCTCCGTCTGCAGCCTCATCGACAACGCCAATATCACGAATCGATTCTCCGTGAAGGGCCTTGATGAATCGCTTTTTGCCTGGACGACCTTGTAGCTTCTCCTCAAACACAAGCTCGAGTCCCGTCGCTCCCGCACCATCAATGTCTGTGGTACCGACTAGCTGCGACACCACCTCGCCCGCCGGATAAAAACGTTTGTATTCTCGCTGCCCGTAAACACCGGGTATATCTGCCGCTAACACGGCTCGTGCAGTATGAGGGGTCTGGTGACGAGCGAGATACATAAACTGCTTTTTTCGGTAGCGTTCCAACCTCCGAGCAAAATCAGCTACCGAAAGGTTCATTAACTCCGCCAATTCATTCTCTCTGCCACTACCAAGAAGCTGTTGCGGATTAGCCCACAGCGTCACAACTGGTGTGGACACGGCGAGCGGCGAGCCACGACGATCTGTTATCAAGCCTCGATATGCTGGAATTTCCGCCGACCTAACGGCGCGTAAATCGCCCTGCCGCTGCAGGAAGTCATTACCGTACTGACTGACGCCCACCTGCAGCTGGACTAATCGTAATATCAGCATGCCGAAGAGCCCCGTCAATATTGCTGCGACAACAACAATACGCCATTGAAACAGTGCCGCTGATTTATCCTTCGTACTCACTCCGCCACCACTCGAATAGTACCCGTATCCGGCGAGGTCATTGTCAACGAGGACCGAGAGATGGCACTCACTCTATGCGGTGCGGACAGCGTCGAATACTCCAAAACGAGGCGACTATAATTCTCCTGCAAGCGCCAGCGCTCAGACTCCTGCGCTTGCAGCATGGTGAATAACAAACGGGTCTGATGTGTCTGACTCACGATTGCCAGAGCACTAATGAACGCACCGACACCAACGAGGAGAAGCTGCAATTGTGACTTACCGAAGCGAGGAATCATGCTCTACGCTCCGCAACACGCATGATTGCCGATCGAGATCGGGGATTACGCTTAACCTCCTCCGTGGACGGCTTTATCGCCTTTCCGATCAGGGTCAGCGTCTTTCCAATATCGTTATCGACGACGGGCACGTAGCGCGGTAACTGCTGACCTCGCGCTTGGTCGCGCATGAACCGCTTAACAATTCGATCTTCGAGCGAGTGAAAACTGATAACCACCAGCCGCCCGCCCACAACCAAGGGTGCGAGACTATGGCTTAAGGCCAACTCAAGGTCCTCGAGCTCTCGATTTATAAAAATTCGAATTGCTTGAAACGCCCGAGTCGCTGGGTGCTTGTGCGGCTCCCACCTTGGATTTGCTTCAGCGACAATCGTTGCCAGTTGCCGAGTTCTCGTTATCGGCGACGCGGCCCGCGCCTTAACGATGGCACTCGCCATCCGACGCGCGAACCGCTCTTCACCATAGGTTTTTATAACGTCAGCAATGTCGGATTCCGACGCCACTGCCAACCACTGTGCAGCTGTGATGCCCGAGCGCGTATCCATGCGCATATCCAAGGGCCCATCGTCGCTAAAACCAAAGCCACGCTCCGCATTGTCGAGCTGCGGCGACGAGACACCAAGATCAAACAAAATGCCATCCAGCTTTGCATCGCCTACCGCCATCTTTATGTCAGCAAAGCTTGATGCAACGAAGGTGAATCGAGAATCTGACGAAAATTGCTGCGCGGATACCTCAGCCTGCGGATCCTTATCTATCGCAATAAGCCGACCCGCAGGGGATAAGGCCCGCAAGATAGCGGCGCTGTGCCCGCCGCGCCCAAAAGTCCCATCCAGATAAGTACCGTCAGGTTTAACAGCGAGGGCAGCTACCGACTCTTCGAGAAGAACCGAAACGTGCGCCTCTTGACTCATAGCTTTAGCTCCATGAGCTCTGCTGGCAAGTCGTCTTCGTCCGCCGCCAATGCCGCCAAGCACTCGGACTCCCATAGCGGCTCAGACCAAAGCTCCAGTTTATTTCCCTGACCGACAAGTACCACTCGCTTCTCAAGCTGAGCATAGTCACGGAGCGCGCTCGGGAGAAGGATGCGACCATTACCATCAAGATCCAGATCGCTGGCATATCCAAGCACCAACCGCTGAAACCGCCTAACCGCTGGATTGAGTGTTGGGAGATCTTGCACGTCTCGCTCGATTCGCTCCCACTCCTTAAGCGGATAGATAACGAGGCAGGCGGACTGAGTATCTATGGTGACCACCAAAGACCCGGCGCTGATATCGAGGATTGACTCGCGCTGGCGCGCGGGCACCGACAGTCGCCCCTTCGCATCCAGATTGATGTGCTGCACTCCCCTGAACACCACAATTCTCCATTTGGCTTCAAAAAAAGCTAGGAAATTCCCCAATCTCCCACTTTTTCCCACTAATCGCCACTCTAACAACCGATTGCTGAAGGGTCAATGCTCAAAAAACAAAATATCTAAGTAATTCAGAGCCTTATGTAGCCCGTGAATAGGTCAAGCCGCGGAGAAATGCGTCGATAATCGCGATGAATAAACAGCACAGAAGTCAGCTGATTAGCTACTTTTTAGAGAGAATGCTTATACTTTTAATTCTTTAATATTATTAATTTTATTTTTTTAGATCATAAAAGTATAGAGTGCACCCCCAAGGTTCGGGGGTGCATAGATGAGCCAGTCGATAAGCCGGGTTCTGTCGAGAACGGTCATTCATCTGCGACGTCTGTCACCAGACGCCTGTAGCGACCTACCCGGATCCGCCGAGGGTCACGGCATACGGATCCCTATTTGGTCTTGCTCCGAGCGGGGTTTACCATCGCCACGCCTGTTACCAGCCGCGCGGTGCGCTCTTACCGCACCTTTTCACCCTTACCTGCATTTGCATGCGGGCGGTTTCCTTTCTGCTGCACTTTCCGTGAGCTCACACTCCCCAGGAGTTACCTGGCGCTCTGACCCATTGGAGCCCGGACTTTCCTCTGCACCAAGGCGCAGCGACCGTTTAACTGACTCTCATGAAAACTAGCACTGGGTGCACGATCACTCAACTGACTAATTACCCTCTTTCGATCAAAATCTGGTAGAGGTCTCGTGATTTCAGACCGAAATGCTCAGCGACCACCTGAGCTGCCTTGCGAGGAGGAAGCTCTCTCGCTAGCCGCAGCAAGAGTTGCACCACCTCTTCGCTCACGACCCCAACATCCTTAGCTGTTGGCGCAACCATAACGACAAATTCGCCGCGCTGCTGATTACTGTCACTGCGAGTAAATTCGCGAAGCGCCGCAATAGTATCTCGACGCACAGTTTCAAAGGTCTTTGTCAACTCACGCGCCACGCATGCCTCGCGTGAACCGCCAAAAACATCAAACAAGTCATCGAGTAAATCGAGGATGCGATGTGGCGCCTCGTACAAAATAACGGTCGAATCCAATCCTCTCAGAGCCTCAAGGCGCGCGCGCCGCGCCCCTCGCTTCGCCGACAAGAAACCTTCGAATCGAAAGCTATGCGTAGGCAGTCCCGCCGCACTGAGTGCTGTGATAGCGGCACAAGGCCCAGGCAGTGGGATAATTGGCAACGCCAAACCCTGCACGGCTCGCACAAGCTGGTAACCGGGATCAGACACTAGAGGCGTACCAGCATCGCTTATTAGAGCAATGCTCTGGCCTTGCGCAATTCGCTCTGCCAGCGCTCCTGCCTCACTTTCGCCACTGTGCTCATGAAAACTAACCACGGTTGTAGCGACGTCATAATGACGCAGCAACGGCTTGGAGTGCCGTGTATCCTCTGCCGCAATGATGTCTACAGAACGCAGCACATCGATTGCTCGAATCGTAATGTCATCCAGATTACCGATCGGAGTCGGCACGATATATAAGGCGGCTTTCACTCGACGCTCCTTTGTGCACTATAAGACCGCACACTTTGGTCGTACAATGGCGTGGACGCTAGACCGTCTAATCGGCTTAAAACCTAACGGCTAATTGAACATGACATCAAAATATTTAGCGGTCACAACGCATAATCGCACTTTATTGTCTGGACTGCACCGCTTCCTGCTTGTCGCAATAATAGCGCTGGCGACTGCGTGTACGTCCACGCCAACGGCTGACCGAGCACCATCTGATAGGCAAGATGTGAACGCCCCCGCGACTAGAAATAACACGCTATTAATACCCAAAACGGACGACACCACACTGGATGTCCGCGTCATCTCATGGAACCAAAAACTCGCACAGCAGCGGGGTTGGCTGTTTGCCCTAACCGAGCTAGAAACGGCGGATCTGGGTTACATATCAACCAACACTGGAACATTTATTCGCTCGCAACTACTGTGGCTTAAAGGCGATATTGAACAGTCAGCGCAACTGTTGAATGACGTTGAGACCACCACGCCAACTGATCGGGACAGGCTACTCGCCGAACGTCAGCGCCGATTTACAGAGACGCATCGCTATATTGCGGCAGCGAAGATCGCGCTTGAGAGGGTCATGCTCGGCGTCAAAACCGATGATCCGACAACTCACTCGACTGTCTTTAATCTACTCTCTAAAGCATCTGAGCAGCGTCTTGCGTCCGAGCTTAGACGTACCGAACCCAATAGCGACTGGCACCAATGGCTATCATTAAATCGCGCTTACCGACGGGGACGGGAAGACGTTTTTTCATGGCTAGCAGAACACCCCATACTGCCGTCAGGCGCCCTAGACCTACCGTCAGGTTTACGGGATTGGCTTAACAGCGATCCGCCGCGCCGAATTGCCGTTTTATTACCCTTGAGCAATCGTTTGAAGTCCGCAGGACAGACGGCTCTGGAAGGTATCGTCGAGGGACTTTACGCCACTTTCCGAGATCCTGCGCTGCGACCAGATATCATAACCATCGATACAGAAGCGGCAGGGTCAGCACGTGCGGCCTACCTTAGAGCACTCGAATCCGGCGCTGACTTCGTCATTGGACCATTAACCAAAGACCGTGTTTCTGAACTGCAGTCTATCGACAACTTGCCTATCCCGATCCTCGCATTAAACCGCGGCATACCCGATCGCAATAGCGCGACCACCCAAACAGGTGCTGCCCAAGTGGTAAGCCTCAGCCTATCGCCCGAGGATGAGGCCGAACAGCTGGCGCAACTCGCATGGGCGGACAACCTGCGAAACCCTCTGGTGATCGCACCAGACACCGCCTGGGGTGCTCGAATGCACACGGCATTCGCAGATACTTGGCGCACATTTGGCGGCACAATAAGAGAAGTTGCTCTCACTGGGTCGGAAAAAACGGATAACGAGACAATTGCGCAAGGTCTCGCCACATTGAGTAGCGAAAGCCGAATCAAAGAAGTGGAACGCGCATTTGACGCACCGATCGAGAGTCAATCCCGGCGTCGCGAGGATGTGGACGTTGTTATCTTGCTTTCGCCAACGCCCCAAAGCGCGCGTGAGCTACGCCCACTGCTGCGCTTCCATTACGCGGGCGGGTTACCGGTTTTTGCGCCAGCCTCCATTTTCGAGGCTAACAAAGGCATAGCCAATCGCGACCTCGATGGCATCAAGTTTGTACTGCCACCAAGCACACTATCACCTGCAACCTCAGCCACCGAAATGCTTCATGCTCTAGGGGCAGATGCTGCGGCATTTGTAGATCGATTTAACCAAGCGGATAGTGCGAATGGCATCATTCTCTTCGGACAGTCCGGGGATCTGAGTACAGATTCGCAGGGTAATGTTCACCGAAGATTGAAACCGGTCGTTTTTAACCGCGGTCGAGCTCGCCCAATTTGAGAAACTACTTGGATCATTGCAATCCGAGTACCTACGATAAACACAACAGGAATTTACTGGGAACAACGGGCTGTCGAGCTGGTAACAGCCTCAGGTGGACAGGTTTTAGCGCGTAACTTTCACTGCCGATTCGGCGAAATAGATCTTATTGTTATTGATAAATATACGCTTGCATTCATTGAGGTCCGATACCGACGCCATTGCAGCTTTGGTGCTGCCGCCGAATCAGTATCACTCAGAAAACAGAATAAAGTGATTCGGGCTGCGAGCATCTTTTTAATCGATAACGACTGCCATAACACTCGTCGTTGTCGCTTTGACATTATTGCATTTGATGGCGCTAGGCGATCAGCACGAGTAAAGTGGTTAAAGGGAGCATTCAATGCGGCCGAGTAAAGCGTAAAATGACTAACTTCGAAATCATCTCAACCTTACTTCATCAACATATCGAACGCTTGAGTTTGTCAGCAGACACCATTGCCGACGTTTGCAATACTGCGGCGACCCAAATTGCCAATGCGATAGCGTCAGAGCAAAAGGTTTTTTCTGCCGGCACCGGCATCGATGGCTCAGCCGCATTATGCTTTCGTCAGCTAATCCGCGAGGGCATATGGCTAGAGCGACCAGCCTTGCCCATCATAGATCTTACCGCCATCAACACAATCAACACTGATTCAGGTGCCGCCTGGATTACTCAAGAACTGAACAGTCTAGGACAGCCAAATGATGTGGCAGTTATATGGGGCTCACAACTGTCTCCTGCCAACGTTGAGATGATCAACGCCGCAACTGACCAACGCAGAATGCATGTCATCTGGATAGGCACTCAAGGTCCAACTATGAGCCTGAGCTTCGATGATGCTGATGCACAAGTGCGCGCCAGTTTATCGTACATCACAGCACTAGCGATGGCGCGCATAGTCGAGAGCCACCTCTTTAGTACATGACCGCGTTTATTTGACCAGGGTGAGTGAGGGTTTTTTTGTTGCGCCGGGCTGGATCGGCTCCGGACCTGACGGCGGGTTGGGCCCCCCAGCATCGTCATCATCAAACACCATACCCTGCCCATTTTCGCGTGCGTAAATGCTCAATACGCTTTCCATGGGCAACTCAACATCTAGGGGCACGCCGCCAAAACGCCCACTGAAGGAAATCGCATCGTTACCCAGATGAAGGCCGACGACGGCAGTCGGAGAGATATTCAGCACGATCTGTTCGTCCGTAACATAGTCCGCAGGAACAACGACGCCGTCACAGGCGGCATCGATCAGCACGTGTGGCGTGCAGTTATTATCAACAATCCAGTCGTAAATAGCTCGAATAACGTAGGGCTTGCTTGGCGTCATTCGGGTCTCCCCTGCGTCAAGGGCGCATTTCTCGTTCTTGAATGGACAAGCTCTCTTGGAAGGATTCGCGACCAAATAATCTCTCCGTGTAGTCGAAGAGAGGCTTGGTTTGCTTGCTCTGCTTTATGTCCACCCCAAGTGCTGTAAGCCGCCACAAAATGGGAGCCACACAGCAGTCAACCAGTGTGAATTCATCACTCATGAAGAATGGCTTGTCAGAAAAAATCGGGGAAAGTGCCGTCAAACTCTCTCCTAGATCACGTCGCGCTACTGCCACATCACTTGCTTTAGACGAGCGGAAAATCGTATCCACCAAGGAACACCAGTCGCGCTCCACTCGATACATAAAGAGTCGACTTGCAGCTCTCGCTACGGGATAAACGGGTAATAACGGTGGATGAGGAAAGCGCTCGTCCAAATACTCCATCATGACCTTTGACTCGTACAAGATGAGCTCACGATCAATCAAGGTCGGCATTGTGTTGTAGGGGTTCAGATCACCTAATTCTGCGACTGGGACACCGTCTGCGCCCTCCACGAGATCGACCGATACGCCTTTTTCCGCTAAAACGATCCTTACTCGGTGGCTGTAGTGGCTCGTGCTATCAGAGAAAAGGGTCATAGCAGAGCGCTTTGATACTGCACTCGACGCGTCATCGGTTAACTTCATTAAGAACTCCGAACGGAATGATAGGAAAACAAAAGCGGAGCAAGCTCCGCTTTGTGATTATGCCCGTCGAGACGATTTAGTGCACGTCTTTCCAGTACTCACGGTTCAACGCCCAAGCTAGAATGAAGAGAATCGCTAAAAACAACATCACGCGCTTACCCATCTCAATTCGGGTTTGCTTAAACGGCTCCGCCGTGTAAGCGAGAAAATTGACGAGGTCATACATCGCATCGTCAAACTCACCCGACATCATAATACCCGCAGACGCCACTTCTAACGAATCACAATGACCTTCCCCAGCGTGACTATCTTCGGCGTGAACGCACTCCTGTAGACCCTGTAACTCGAGAAGTACATGTGGCATTCCGACGTTCGGATAAACGAGGTTGTTCACCCCGTATGGCCGTGAATCGTCCTGGTAAAACGTTCTTAAATAGGTGTAGAGATATTCAGGCTTTTTCGCTCGAGAAATGAGCGTCAGATCCGGTGGCGCAGCACCAAACCACCCCTTGGCAACATCCTTATCCATACTGATTGTCATCAGCGACGATATCTTCTGATTTGAATCAAGCATCAGGTGCTCTTGATAAAGGTCTTCAGGTATACCTAGGTCTTTGGCAACCCGGTTGTGGCGGGAGTACTGCAGGGAATGACAACCGGCACAATAATTAGCGTACAGCGCGGCACCATGCTGCAGAGACGCCTGATCGGACGCGTCTGCCACGAAGTCGTCGCAAGGAATGCTGCCACAATCATAAGCAGATTCCGCTGCGACCGCCTTGAGTGGCAACCAAGTCAACAAAGCAACCACGGCTAAAGTGGCTAGGCTCTTACCCAAGCCCATGCCACCGTCCATTGTCACGCGATCCGGGACCTCCTTAGTCTTATCCCATGTCGACCACCAGGGCATCCCCAAGAAAAATACGAAGTAATAAATCGTACCTATCTGCGCTAACTGTGTTCGGCTCTCCGTCGGCGCCCACACACCCAACACACCCAAGATAATGAAGTTAATAACAAACCCCAGCAGCATAACGCGATTGAGCATGCCGCGATAACGCCACGACCGTACTGGGTTTCTGTCCAACCAAGGCAATACGAACGGAACCACGACGGCTGCGGCGAAGGCTACAAAGCCCCAGAACTTGTCGGGAACGGCTCGCAAGACCGAATAATAGGGCGTGAAGTACCACACTGGCGCGACGTGCGCTGGCGTCTTAAAGGCATCCGCTTCTTCAAAGTTTGCCAACTCGAGGGCGTAGCCTCCCATCTCGGGTGCAAAGAAGAGGATTCCGCAGAAGAAAAAGAGGAATACAGCGATACCCTGGACGTCATGAACTGAGTAATAGGGGTGGAACTTGATGCCATCCAATGGCACTCCATTGGCGTCCTTGTGTTTCTTAATTTCGACGCCATCCGGGTTGTTTGAACCCACTTCGTGCAGCGCCAGAATATGCAGCACAACCAATGCCAACAGAACAATCGGCAGTGCCACGACGTGCAGTGCAAAGAAACGATTCAGCGTAATGCCCGAAAGTAGATAATCACCGCGTATCCAGGTCGTGATGTCCTCGCCGATTACGGGAATCGCTCCGAATAGTGAAATAATGACCTGAGCACCCCAGTACGACATCTGCCCCCAGGGCAGCACGTACCCGACAAATGCTTCCGCCATGAGCACCACGAAGATGAGCATACCGAAGACCCAAATGAGCTCTCGGGGCTTCTGATACGAGCCGTACATCATCGCTCGGAACATGTGCAAATAAATGACGATAAAGAAAAAGGAGGCACCGGTGGAGTGCATATATCTCAACAGCCAACCGTACTCCACATCACGCATGATGTACTCGACCGATGCGAATGCCTCTTCAGCGCTCGGTGTGTAACTCATAGTCAACCAGACACCGGTCAACAATTGATTAACCAATATCAACAGAGAAAAAACGCCAAAGAAGTACCAGAGATTGAAATTTTTCGGTGCGTAATACTCACCCATGTGCGTGTTCCACGCACGGGTAATGGGGAGTCGAGCGTCAACCCATGAAACTAAACCTGTTAATGCCTTTTCCATTACGCAACCTCCGTGTCTACGCCAACAACCAAGACGTTTTCACCTTCGAATGAGTGGGGGGGTATTATCAAATTAGCCGCCGCAGGAACGCCTTTATACACACGTCCTGCCAAATCAAACTTTGAACCGTGACACGGGCAGAAGAACCCGCCCAACCAACTGTCGCCACCCAAATCAGCCGCGCCCACTTCCGGCCTGAACTTTGGCGCACATCCTAGGTGCGTACACAGACCAACGACTACTAGGTACTCCTCGTTTATCGAACGCGGACTACCCTCTACGTACGCAGGCTGATCAGCGCCCTCGGACATGGGGTCCTTCAAATCCCCATCGATCGATGAGAGACCTGCTATCTGCTCAGGGGTTCGTCGCAACACGTAAACGGGCTTACCGCGCCACTCCACAACCAGCATCTGGCCCGGCAGTATCTTGCTAATATCCGCTTTGACCGGCGCACCTGCAGCCTTTGCCTTTTCCGACGGATTCCAAGATCCTAAAAATGGCACGGCCACACCGACAACGCCTGCGGCGCCCACCACTGATGTTGCGGCAGTTAGGAATCGGCGTCGTGTTTGGTCTGAAGCGCGACCGTCGTCGCTACCTTGACTCACCTCAGCTTCACTCATGCAGTTATCTCCGAGTCTTGTTGTTACTGCTATTGTCGTAGACAGCTCTTGGCCGTCTCGGATTAGATTCTCTTATCGCCGCGGAAGTTTAATGATCGCAGGCATGCACAGCAAGGAACCGTGGGACATTAATGCCCCACTCGTGCGTATAATTTGTTCAGTAACGTGACAGCGGAGGCTGCCACACGCGCAGATTAGCGCTTGGAGAACTGTGGTCGACGACGCGCCTTGCGAAGACCGACCTTCTTGCGCTCCACTTCTCGCGCATCGCGGGTCACGAAACCTGCGGCTCGCAGCGTGCCTCGCAGGGATTCGTCATAGTCTAGCAGTGCGCGTGTCAAACCGTGGCGAATAGCACCCGCTTGCCCAAAGTTACCGCCACCCACTACCGTGATGTTTGCATCGAACTTGTCAGACGTATCGGTTAATTCCAATGGCTGTCGCACAACCATTCGAGCCACTTCTCGACCAAAATACTCGTCAATGCTGCGTCCATTGATCGTAATCGTACCGTTGCCGCCCTTTAGAAAAACCCGAGCGGTTGACGTCTTTCGCCGTCCCGTACCGTAATATTGTGCAACTGCCATTATTTATTCCTTAAATTGTCAGCGCCTGAGGCTGCTGAGCTTCATGGGGATGTGTCGGGCCCGAGTAGATTTTCAGCTTTCGGAACATGGCTCTACCTAGGGGATTCCTAGGCAACATACCCTTGACGGCACGCTGTAGGACCCGCTCTGGCGCTCGATCGATCAGCTTCTCGAAAGTAAAGGACTTCAGGCCGCCGGGGTAGCCCGTGTGGTGGTGGTACATTTTATCGGTTGCCTTGGCACCAGTGACGCGAATCTTTTCGCAATTCACAACGACAATGTAATCGCCCATGTCCATGTGGGGTGTGTACTCTGCTTTGTGCTTACCGCGCAATCGATGCGCAATCTCAGCGGCTAAGCGTCCAAGCGTTTTGTTTTCTGCGTCGACAACGAACCAATCGTGGTGTACGTCGCTCGCTTTTGCACTAAAAGTTTTCATGCACTCGCCTACTAGGCCTATTTTGGAGGAGCGCGGAGATTACAGTAGCGACGGGACGCTTTCAATAGTTAAGGGCGGTTAAGGTCGATGTTCGCGGCGCAAATATTCCACAGATTGCATTTCAACCAGTCGCGACAGAGTTCTCTGGAATTCAAATGTGAGTTTAGAGCCGATATACAAGCACGCCATTTCAACCTCAGCACTCATGGCCAACTTGATATTACGATCATAAAACTCGTCAACTAATGTAATAAATCGCCGTGCGCCGTCTTCGTTGTCGGTTGTCATAATGGGCACATCCAAAATGAGGACTGAGTGAAACTCGCGTGCCAGAGACGTGTAATCCATCGCACTGCGCGATGACAAACACAGTTCCGCAAATGACATCAGTAATACACCTTCAGACATTCCGACATACGACAACGACCGTTTGTTGATGAGAAGAATTCCTGGCTCCGCAGTTTTTCCACCCGTCAGACTCCCAAACAAATCGTGGAGCCGTGTCTCAGGGCCGATATCGTCCGGTACAAAATACAGCTCAGACTGCGTTAGCACCCTGAGCCTATAGTCAATCCCACTGTCCACACTCAGCAGTCTGGTATGCCGCTCCACGGCGCGAATGGCAGGAATAAAACGCGAGCGCTGCAGACCATTTTTATAAAGACCATCGGGTGGAATATTAGAGGTGGCGACCAAGGTAATCCCTCGGTCAAACAGTGCCTGCATTAACGTACCTAGCAACATGGCATCGCCAATATCACTGACGTAAAACTCATCGAAGCAAAGTACTAATGTTTCCGAGGCAATGCGTTCGGCCACCGAGTCGAGTGGATTTTTTACTCCCGCTAGCGCTTTTAAATCGTCATGAACTCGCTGCATAAAGCGGTTGAAGTGCATGCGCTTTTTCTTTTCAAACGACAGCGACTCGAAAAAAGCGTCCATCAAGTAAGTCTTGCCTCGACCGACCCCGCCCCACAAATACAAACCGACCTCGGGTTGAGTGCGGGCCCCACCGAATAAACGCCTCACAAAACTGGGGGTATCTAATGCGCGCACCTCCAGCCGCTCATAAAGATCTTGCAGCGCCTCTACGGCACGCAGTTGAGCCGCATCGGGAACAATAGCACCTGAAGTCAGATCGGATTGATAACGCTCGAAAGGTGTCAGGGCCATGATAAAAAAATGTCGTGGATTATTTGAGTTAGGTGGATAGAGCAGTGTGCATCCGCGCACGGACTCTAGCGTCAAGTCTGGCCCGGGACAATACGTTATCTGATTTGGCCTGAGGGAGGCGCAGAAGAGGGAGGCGCAGAAAAGGCTTTGGCAAGATTGCATGAACAGCGCTACCATTGAGTCGACTCGGGGGAGCCTCATGGAAACGACAATAACGACGATTGCGTATTTTTTATTTGCCGGCTTTGCAGTAGGGCTGGGTGTCGGATGGTGGGTCGGCACGCAGCGAAAAGACGATTCGAGCTCTGTGATCAATGAACTGAAGCTCGAAGTTGAAGCGGCGCACGCCGCGCACCGAGCCTACGAACAATCAGTTACTACTCACTTTTCAAACACCGCGCAGCTACTGCATCGCATGCAGGATGATTACCGATCTATCTATGCGCACATTGCCTCAGGAGCGCAGGAATTATGCGACAGTGAGGTCGCAAATCAGCTGGAGAACAACACGCAGATCTCGAGCGCATTTGATGTTCCCGAGCATCTTTTAGATCGGTCGCAGCCTCTCGACTATGCCCCAAAAAAATCACCCAGTGAAACAGGACAGCTTGCTGAAGATTTTGGGCTCGAAAAAAACTACACCACACAGCCTAATTAAGGCCTAAGCCGGGCTATCGATGTCGATAAAGTGGTGCTGCACACCGTAGTGGTCTGCAATCCAGCTGCCAAGACGACGAACACCATAGCGCTCGGTTGCATGGTGACCCGCCGCAATGAAGGCAATACCTCTCTCTCTGGCCACGTGTACCGTTTGCTCTGAAATCTCGCCTGTAACAAACAAATCAGCTCCGGCGTCTGCCGCTTCATCGATGTAGTTCTGCCCACCGCCCGTGCACCAAACTACAGACGTAACAGCAGTATCTCCACTACCGACCATAATTACCTCGCGTTGCAACTCACCACGCAGACCCTCAGCGATCTGCGTGAGAGTTTGCGCTTTAACGAAAGACCCTTGGAACACGGGGTGGCTTTTATCATTGGGATTGATCGACCCAAATTCAGTTAAACCCATTGCCTGCCCAAGGCCTGCGTTATTCCCAAGTGTTGGGTGACAGTCGAGCGGCAAGTGATAAGCAAACAGATTGATATCAGCTGTTAACAGGGTCTTGATACGCCTCGCCCTCATACCAACCAAGCGCTGATCTTCACCACGCCAAAAGTAACCATGGTGAACAAGAATAGCGTCTGCCTGCAGCGCCACGGCGCGATCGAGTAATGCCTGGCAGGCGGTGACGCCTGACACCAGAACTGCAATTTCGGCTTTACCTTCTACTTGCAATCCGTTCGGGCAGTAGTCTTTAAATCGTTCAACACACAACTCGGCATCGAGTGCCATGCTCAATTCATCTCGACCTATAGGCACCCTGCACACTCCTTTGCTAAATCAGCTAAACCAAACGCCATGAAAGCGGCATTATACGCAGAGTTTGATTTACACTAGCCAGCGCAGAGAGGAGGAAAGACATGCGAGAGTGGTTCTCACAGTTGGCATGGCCTGCTCTTGCCGGTGTGCTCGCTGCAGTTTTATTGCTGAATGCAGAGTGGCTGACACCCAGCAAGCGTGCGTCGGGGCCAGACAGCTACAGTAGTGCTGTAGCGGTTGCTACGCCATCCGTGGTCAACATTTATACAGCCAAACTAGTGGCTGACAGATCACCCATTTTGAATGCGCCCCTACTGCGCCGATTTACCAACCCTATTGATCGACAACCGCGCGTTGAGCGATCGCTTGGGTCTGGCGTCATCATGAGCAAAGACGGACATATCATCACGAATAGACACGTTATCGACGGCGCCCAATCCATTCAAATACTGCTTTCAGATGGACGCCGTGCCAATGCCACAGTGGTAGGGACAGATTCGGAAACGGATCTCGCCTTGCTGAAAACAGACTTGGCTGATCTTTCTGCAATCGAGGTTGCGAACTCTAATGAGATCAACGTCGGTGACGTTGTTCTGGCAATTGGCAACCCCTATGGATTCGGGCACTCCGTCTCGCTGGGCATAGTGTCGGGGCTGGAGCGATACGGACTGCAGCTCTCCGCCTACGAAAACTACATACAAACCGATGCCACCATTCACCTCGGCAACTCGGGCGGTGCATTGATCGATTCAGAAGGCCACCTGGTCGGCATCAACACACTCATTTACACGGGGGCCAACGATTCCAGTAATGCGATGAGTGGTATCGGCATTAACCTTGCCACGCCCAGTAATGTCGTCAACTCAGTCATGACAGATCTGATTGAGTACGGCAGCGTCATTCGCGGGTGGCTAGGTGTAAGCGTCGACTTATTACTCGGGTTTGATGAAGAAGGTCGAGCCACGCAGTCGCTGCTTGTGACAGAGACGGCAGCGGGCGGACCGGCCCAGCGGGCTGGCATTGAGGTCGGCGATCTCATTGTCGGATTAGATGCGGTTGCTGTCACCGACGCCCGTCAAGCCATGCAAACCATTGCACGCCTGAGGCCTGGCGATCGTGTGCTTGTGGGCTTACAGCGCGACAATTCTGAGTTTGAGGTTGAGGCTATTGTCGCCTCGAGACCAACGGTAAACTAAACGTTAACAAGGTGACTTCGATATCCGTGCACGTGCCGCCATCGCATGCGCTGACAGAGATTCACTATCTGCAATAGTGCCCGCCACTTCAGCGAGCGCATCCGCGCCCTCGGGGCTTATCTCAATGATGGATGACCGAGTCTGAAAGTCGTACACGCTGAGTGGCGATGCAAAGCGAGCCGCACCTGACGTTGGCAGTACGTGGTTGCTACCAGCGCAATAATCACCTAGCGACTCCGAACTGTAGCCACCCAAAAATATGGCACCCGCACTGGTGATATTGGCTAACAGTTCACTCGGGGCCGCAACTGCCAACTCCAAATGTTCTGGCGCAAATCGATTCGACAATTCAGCGGCCACAGTTAGGTTGGGAACCGCAATCAAGGCGCCTCTGTTTTTTAACGAAGCACGAATAATGTCGGCACGGGATGCCCCAGGCAGTAAAGCCTCGATGGCGTTTGCAACTGCATCTAGATACTCCTGACTCGTTGAAATACAGACTGCTTGCGCAATTTCATCGTGCTCCGCTTGTGACATGAGATCTAAGGCGACCCAATTTGGATCAACGCTGCCATCGGCAATGACAAAAATTTCGGACGGGCCTGCAATCATATCGATGCCGACCTTACCGAAGACTTGTCGCTTTGCCTCGGCAACATATCGGTTGCCAGGCCCTACCACTTTGTCGACAGCCAACACCGATTCAGTCCCATACGCCAGTGCCGCAATGGCTTGCGCGCCACCCACGGTAATCACCTTGTCGACGCCAACTATGGATGCTGCAGCCAACACTAAAGGATTGATCTCTCCACCCGGCGCTGGCGCAACCATAACAATCTCGGGTACTCCGGCGACGCGCGCAGGTATGGCATTCATCAAGACAGATGAGGGGTAACTCGCCTTCCCACCCGGAACATAGAGACCAGCGCGCTGCATGGGCAAACTGCGCTGCCCCAGTCGATTACCGAAGTCGTCGACGATAGACCAATCTTGGTTGATCTGCTGCTCATGGTATCGACGTATTCGCTGGGCAGCCGCCGCGACTGCATCTAATGCAGATCGATCCACCTGTGATTCGTAGGCCTTCAAATCATCGCGTTCATACACCAGCTCGCTAACTGACGATGCTTCAAACCCATCGAAGCGACGAGTCAACTCCAGCAAAGCCGCATCACCGCCCGACCGGATTTGCGAAATAATATCGCGCACACTAGCAACCAAAGATTGATCGAGGTCTTCGATCGGCGCTGTCAGCACCTCTATTTTGGCTTCAAAATCCGTATCTGAGCTCGAAAACCGGCGTATCTCAATCGACATTACACGGCCCGCCGTGAGTCAACCGCTGTGGTGAGTCGCTCCACCAGAGCTGAAATAACGCTATTGCGTGTTCGCATCGACGCCCTATTAACAATCAAGCGCGAGGAAATATCGGCAATATGGTCCAGCGGTTTCATGCCATTAGCCTTAAGCGTATTGCCTGTGTCCACGATGTCGACGATCTCATCGGCAAGATTCATAATCGGCGCGAGTTCCATAGCACCGTACAACTTGATGATGTTGGGCTGTATACCTCGTGACGCGTAGTGAGCACGCGCGATGTTTACAAATTTTGTCGCAACTCGAATTTTGGCGGCATGACCCCGTGTAGAAAAGTTCAAACCAGCGGTCATCAGGCGACATCGGGCTATCTCGAGGTCAAGCACCTCATAAAGACCTTCATCACCGAACTCCATCAACAAATCCTTCCCGACAACACCGATATCGGCAGCGCCATGACGGACGTAGGTCGGCACATCCGAACCTCGTAACACAACAAAGGAAACGCCATCAACCGATGTTGGGAAAATAAGCTTACGGCTGCGTTCGATAGACTCTAATGGCTCCAAACCAGCCTCCGCAAATAAGGGCAAGGTCTCCCTTAAAATGCGGCCTTTGGTAAGCGCTATGGTAAGCGTATCGGATTGAGTGGACTGCACAGCCTACCTCGACTTCCTGACTATATTGGCACCGACCGACTGCAACTTTTCCTCGATACGCTCGTAACCACGATCGATATGATAGATGCGATCAATATCGGTCTCACCCACTGCGGCCAAGCCTGCAATGACCAAGCTCGCCGAGGCGCGTAGATCTGACGCCATCACGGGCGCGCCATTAATTTGCTCTCGGCCTCGTATGATAACGGTACGTCCGTCGATCTTAATATCAGCACCCATACGACTCATTTCTCGCGCTTGCATTAGGCGGTTCTCAAAAATTGTTTCTGTAATTTGACCCTCTCCCTCGGCAATCACATTCAGTGCTGTAAACTGCGCCTGCATATCGGTTGGGAATCCTGGATACGGCGCAGTAATCAAGTCGACAGCCTTCGGTCGACCCGACCTCATATCAGCTGTGATCCTTCCCTCCTCGACCAAAACAGATACGCCAGCATCTCTGAGCTTATCGACCACAACACCCAAATGCTCCGCATTTGCGCCCTCCAGCGTAATCCGGCCTCGTGTTGCGGCCGCCGCAACAAGGAATGTACCTGCCTCAATACGATCGGGCATAACCCGATAGTGACTGGCTTTGAGCTCCGACACACCGTTGATCGTCAAGGTTGAACTACCATCGCCCGCGATGTCAGCCCCCATACCTCTTAGAAAACAAACCAGGTCTGTTATTTCCGGCTCTCGCGCCGCGTTGCGCAATATCGTCCTGCCGTCAGCCAAAACGGCAGCCATCAATAGATTCTCGGTACCACCGACGGTAACGGTCTCGAAGGTAAAGTCGCAACCCACCAGCCCATCCCGGGTGGTCGCCACAATATAACCATCGCGCACATCAATCTCTGCGCCCATGGCTTCAAAACCCTTTAGGTGTAAATCAACAGGCCGACTGCCTATGGCGCACCCACCTGGAAACGATACCTCGGCAGCACCGAAACGTGCCAATAAAGGCCCCATCACCAGAATCGATGCGCGCATCGTTTTAACCAGCTCATAGGGCGCTCTCTGATTCGTCAGAGCGGCCGCTGAAACCTGCAGCATCGTCGTTTCATCCACCGATACTTCGGCGCCAAGCGCACCGAGCAACTCCACCATGGTGGTCACATCATTTAAATGCGGCACATTGGACAGACTCGACACGTCTCGCGTCAGTAATGTCGCGGCCAAAATAGGCAGCGCAGCATTTTTCGCACCCGAAATTCGAATGTTGCCCTGCAGAGGCGTACCGCCACGAATGCGGAAATAATCCAAAACTCAGATACTCAGCTACGGTGTCTTGGCAATAATATTGACAGCGTGAAGCGCGCCGCTACTGATAAACTCACCTAAGGGGGCGTATACCCGCTGTTGACGAGCTACGGGCCGTAACCCTTCAAACAGGTCGCTGATGACTGTGATCTGACAGTGGGATCCATCAAGATGGACGTCAATACTAGCGCCGGGAAACTCCGCCTGCAGCGCACTTACTATGACCGACTCATTCACTATCCAGATCCTCGGGTAAGTTAGCCGACACGTCCCATTCAGCAACCACTCGGGCTACATCGCCATCGGCAGATTTCACGGCTGACGCAAATTGATTTTGGTATATTTGACCAAGATTGATGTCTTCGACAATCAGATTTCGAAGCCGCCAACTGCCATCTCTACTTTGACCCATTTGATATCTCACGGTATAGGTTCGATCGCCTGATCCATATACGAGCTGGGTAATCGATGCTGATTTGGCCGTCACATCAATGTCGCCATCGTCCACTATCTCAAATTTTGACCCGCTAAACGCCAACAGCCCCTTCGCGTAAGTCCTTATCAGGCCAGACTTCATGATGGTTGTGAACGAGTTTAACTGATCCTTTAACGCCTCGCGCCCCGCATTATCCAGTGAACGATAACGCGCGTTTGATGCATATTGACCCATGACGCCTTTTGCAAAACCCCGCCAGTCTATTGTCTCGTCGAGCACAGCACCAATCTCGGCATAAAAGCGATCGGGATCCGAATCAAAATAGCCCGGGGCCTCCGCCACTATCGCCATAATTTGTGAGGTTGTGGACTCAATAATCGGGGTGGGTTTAGCGCTTTCACTCGCGAGTGCTGCAACAGAACAACACAGCATCGAAAAACCAAGCACGAGTCGATAAGAGAGTAAATTAGGTAATGTCATGCAATTTCTAGCTCAAAACGTAAATTATTGGGATGAGTTATACCGATTCTCCGCCACACAGAGTCTGATCGGTGATCATATTGGCGTATGATAACCGATCGCTGAAGATCAGCGAGGCGTTTTCGTACTCAAAGACCATGACATACTTTACATGCTCGATCTTATTTTCATCGTTTTAGGCCTCGCAGGCCTCTTATGGAGCTCCGATAAGTTTGTGGAGGGCGCCGCTGCGATTGCCAAACATGCCGGCATGTCGCCGTTCATTATTGGGATGACCATAGTCTCGCTGGGCACATCTGCGCCCGAGATTGTCGTATCGCTTATTGCTTCGGTGACAGGGTCAGGCGAGTTAGCCGTCGGTAATGCGCTTGGTTCAAATATTACAAATATCGGATTAGTGTTAGGCCTGACACTGATGATCAGAGCCATGACGATCGATGCCAGCGCGACGAAACGCGAACTCCCCCAAATGGTGGCAGTTACCCTTCTCGCGGGTGCCTTGATGAGCGACCACCTATTATCGATTGCAGATGGCCTCATCCTACTGTCTAGCCTCGCCCTATTTCTTTTCCTGCTTGCCAGGCGCGACTCAACACTCGTCCCTGTCGCAGACAACACTAAACACTCCACGACGCTCTTAAACGCATGGATTGCATTTATCGTGGGCTTGGTACTCCTGGTGGTATCGTCGCGTTTACTAGTAGTCGGAGCAGTTAACATAGCCACCGCTTTGGGCGTTTCCGAGTTGGTTATCGGATTAACCATTGTCGCCATTGGCACCAGCCTTCCAGAGCTCGCAGCGTCGGTCATGAGTGCCCTAAAGGGGCATGCGGATATCGCTATCGGGGCGATTGTGGGTAGTAATGTATTTAACTTACTTGTGGTCTTGGCCATACCCGGTATTTTTGGCCCGCTCGTTCTTGACGTTAGTGTCATGGATCGCGACTGGACAGCAACCCTTCTTTTAACGGGCACTTTGATGGGTTTTGCGTGGATTGCCTACGCGAGAACGCTAAGTCGAACACAAGGCTCGGGTGAACTCGGCCGCGCTGCAGGTGTCGTATTAGTTGGTATGTACACTGCGTATATTGGCCTACTCATTACTTATCCGGATTTTACATGGTGAATTCAACAGTCAAACCCGTGCGTTCAGCGATCGAATCGGCACAGCGCACTATCGCCATTGAACTTCAGGCCGTCGCCGCACTCCAGCAGCGAATAGACGATCAATTTGCTAAGGCTGTCGCGCTGCTCGCAGCGGTCGAGGGGCGCGTTATTGTCAGTGGCATGGGAAAGAGCGGCCATATCGGTAGTAAAATAGCGGCAACGCTTGCCAGTACTGGCACGCCTGCGCAGTTTGTACATCCTGCGGAAGCCTGCCATGGTGACATGGGTATGATCACGCGATCTGATGCGGCATTGCTGATGAGTAATAGCGGTACCACAAGCGAAATTACGGCGCTGCTCCCTCTCTTGAAGCGTCTGGGCATTCCGATCGTCGCCATGACAGGTAGCGACGAGTCAACCTTGGCACGTGCCGCTGATGTTCATTTAAATATTGGTGTAGAGGAGGAAGCGTGCCCCCTTGATCTTGCACCGACCGCCAGTACCACGGCCAATCTCGTGATGGGCGATGCGCTCGCTATAGCACTCCTAGAGCAAGGTGGTTTCACCGCGGAGGATTTTGCTTTTACACACCCCGGTGGCGCACTGGGGCGGCGCTTGCTCACCCGTGTTGCCGATGTACTCGTCGAGGGTGATAACGTTCCCAAGATAACCAAAGATACCTCTTTGGCAGATGCACTAATGGAGATTTCCGCCAAAGGCTTGGGCATGTCGACAGTCGTCGATGACGATGATCACCTACTTGGAATTTTCACAGATGGAGACCTGCGGCGAGCACTCGAGCAGCGGCATGATCTCAATTCAACACAGGTTGGCACTGTGATGTCGACTGGTGCTAAAACCATCAATACTGACGCCTTGGCCGCTGAAGCTGTGACACGAATGGAAAATGAGCGCATCAGCGCACTGGTCGTACTCGACTCGAAACAGTGTGTTATCGGTGTCGTTCAGCTTTTAGCCTTGCTCAGAGCAGGCATCGTATGAGCCAAGACCCTCCTATTCAGATCGTGGTGTTTGATGTCGATGGTGTCATGACAGATGGCAGAGTTACCTACACCAGCGACGGGCAAGAGCTTAAGTCTTTCTGCATCAAGGACGGTGTTGGCATCAAACGCTTGCATGATTCAGGCGTCAGAACTGCCATCATCACGGGGCGTATTTCACCAATGGTCGAGCGTCGCGCGCAGGAGCTGGGAATAAGTCATGTGATACAGGGACGTGAAGATAAGTTATCTGCCCTCAACGAATTACTGGAGGCAGTAGATGTATCAGTCGACTGCGTTGCCTACATGGGAGACGATCTGCCCGATCTTACAGCAATAAAGGCCGCCAAAATTGGAGCCTGCCCATCAGATGCATCATCTGCCGTGATGGATCAAGCTGACTGGATAGCAAGCGTAGCGGGAGGTCAGGGCTGTGTTCGCGAATTTTGTGACTTTCTGTTGAATAGTGCTCTTGTGGCTAGTGCACCTGTGGCCAGTGCACCTGTGGATAGCGCACCTGTGGATAGTGCTACGCCATGAAGTGGAGTCTGAGTCTTGCGTTATTGGGAGTGACAATTCTCCTTCTCATCTTCACACGAGTTGATAGGGAAACACAGGTGACTGCGGCGCCCCGGGATCTCATTGCAGTCGAGATCGAACAATTAGTCATGACGCGTTACGACAGCGCCGGTCGCGAGTTGGAGAGGAGTATGGCGGAGCGAGCAGTTCGTCTCGACGGTGATTCGGCATCGCAGTTGAGCGATCTGACAGTGAGACGCAGGGACCTAAATGATCAGGAGTGGACGTTAGAATCCCCAGCGGGAGTATCAGAGCCCTCAGCGGATACGCTGACACTGATAGGTGGTGTTGTAATCTCAGCGGGAGACAGCGCCACACTTAGAACGGACCAAGTTTTAATCGATATCGCCACCCGGACGGCGACGTCAACCGACAAAATACGATTGACAGGAGCGCATAGCGATACAACCTCCTCAGGCTTGATTATTGACTTTGATCTTGGCACAGCGACGCTTTTGGACCGTGTGACCTCGACCTACAATCAGGATAAATAGCTACCATGACCCTTCGTTTCAACCTCAGCAAACAGGCTATTTTGTGTACCGCTCTTTTTGCACTGCAGCCTGTTTGGAGCGCTGATACCGAGCAGCCCATTGAAATCTCTGCGGATGCTGCGATCCGCGAGGAACCGTCGGGAAAGACAACCTACAGCGGAGACGTCGTGCTCACACAAGGTGGTCTCCGCATTAATGCGGATAGCTTGATATTTGACATTGATAGCTCGGGCGCCTCGGTAATTACGGCAACAGGCACTCCCGCCACATTGACGCAACAGGCCACAGATAAGTCAGCATCGGTTGATGCGAGTGCCAGTAACATCGAGTATCAGGAATCAGCCGAGCGGATCCGACTCACCGGCAACGCAAAAATTTTGCAGGCCGGCGCAGTCATTGAGGGCAATACCATTGACTACGAGGTCGGCACTCAGAGAGTTATGGCAGCAGGCTCCTTAGAAGACGATACATCGCAGCGAGTCAAAGTGACACTGCCACCCAGCACACTACGCGATGACCAATGACATGACTGAGGTTCTGTCAGCAAATGGCTTGGTAAAAGCGTACAAAGGCCGACGAGTTGTCGACGGCATGTCCATGTCGGTCAATGCTGGGGAGATTGTCGGCTTACTGGGCCCCAATGGCGCGGGGAAAACGACGTGCTTCTATCTAATGGTCGGGCTGGTCAAGAGTGATGCAGGCGCCATTCACCTTGCAGGCAACGATGTCACCCACCTCCCCATTCATTTGCGGGCCCGGCGTGGGCTGGGATACCTCCCCCAAGAAGCCTCTGTTTTTCGACGAATGACCGTCGAGGACAACATCCTAGCGATATTGGAATCGCGATCTGATCTATCTCCGAGTGAGCAACAGGCTCAGTGCGATGCACTACTGCATGAGTTCCACATAACGCACATCAGAGACGCGCTGGGACAAAGCCTCTCTGGCGGTGAGCGTCGGCGGGTAGAGATAGCGCGTGCTTTGGCGACAGAACCTCAAGTAATCTTACTCGACGAGCCATTTGCAGGTGTAGATCCTATCTCCATTTCGGACATCAAAGCCGTCATCAAGCATCTTAAAGAGCGTGGCTTAGGCGTGCTTATCACTGACCATAACGTACGAGAAACACTGGATATTTGCGAACGTGCCTACATTGTCTCTGATGGTAAAGTCATTGCAGACGGTGACGCAGTCAGTATTCTGCAAAACGAGACCGTGAGGCAGGTGTACCTTGGACAGGATTTTCGTCTCTAGAGCCTAGCCAA